>JALYMS010000211.1 GCA_030773535.1 Actinomycetota bacterium
GGCGAGCTCTCGGCGTCCATCCCCACGTCCTCGGCCATTCGCTCGGCGCGCATGGCGTGCCACGGGTCGCTCACCAGCACCGCGCGAGCCCATCCCTGCTCGGCGAACGTCGTCGACACCGCGCGGATGCTCTCCAGCGTGTCACCGCCCTCGGGCACGGCGACCAGGGCCTCGACCGGGATCCCCGAGGCCGCGAGGTAGTCACGGCCCGCCTCGGCCTCGGCGAACTGGTCACCGTCGGCCTTGCCGCCGACGGTCACGATCACCGGCGCGACGCCGTCCCCGTACAGGGCGATGGCGTGCTCGAGCCGGGCCTCGAAGATGGACGACGGGACCCCGTTGTACTGCGCCGACCCCAGCACCACGATCGCGTCGGACGCCGGGCGGGAGTCCTGCCGGGCAGTCCACCAGATGGCCAGCGAGGTGGATGCGATCAGCAGCGCCACGGCCAGGACGGCCGCGGCCACGACCCTCGCCAGCAAGCTCCCGACCCGCACCCCCACGTGTCATGAGTACCACGCACGGCTGACCGCCCGGGAACGCCTGGGGACACGACCGACGGCGGGCCGGCACGACCGTCAGGAGCCGCTGTGCTCCGCGCCCAGTGCCGCCCGGCCTGCCTCCAGCCGCGCCACGGGGACGCGGAAGGGCGAGCAGGACACGTAGTCCAGCCCGACGTCGTGGAAGAAGTGCACCGAGTCCGGGTCCCCGCCGTGCTCGCCGCAGATACCCAGCTTCAGGTCCGGCCGGCCGGCGCGGCCACTCTCGACCGCGATCTCGACGAGCCGGCCGACACCGGCGACGTCGAGGGATTCGAAGGGCGACACCCCGAAGATGCCCTTGTCCAGGTATGCGGAGAAGAACGCCGCCTCGACGTCGTCCCGGGAGAAGCCCCACGTCATCTGGGTCAGGTCGTTGGTGCCGAAGGAGAAGAAGTCGGCTGCGCCGGCGATCTCCTCCGCGGTCAGGACGGCTCTCGGCACCTCGATCATGGTGCCGATCAGCGCCGGCACGTCCACGCCGCGCTCCTCGGCCACGTCGGCGAGAACCTTCAACGCCTCCTCGCGAACGGCCTCCAGTTCCTGCACGGCGGCGACCAGCGGGATCATGACCTCCGGCCGCGGGTCGCCGCCGGCCTTCCTGCGCTCGGCCGCTGCCTCCGCGATCGCCCGCACCTGCATGATGAAGAGGCCCGGGACCACGAGCCCCAGCCGCACACCGCGCAGGCCGAGCATCGGGTTCTCCTCCTGCATCGCGTGCACCGCCGACAGCAGCCGGAGCGCGCTCTCGTCCTGCTCCCCCCGCTCCTCGGCCAAGGCCACGCGCACCGAGAGTTCGGTGAAGTCGGGCAGGAACTCGTGCAGCGGCGGGTCGAGCAGTCGCACGGTCGCCGGCAGCCCGTCCATCTCCTCGAAGATCTCGAGGAAGTCCTGCTTCTGCAGCGGCTCCAGGGCGTCCAGCGCTGCCTGCCGCTCCTCGTCGCCGTCGGCGAGGATCAGCGTCTCCACCAGCTGCCGGCGCTCACCGAGGAACATGTGCTCCGTCCGGCACAGGCCGATCCCCTGGGCACCGAACCGCCGGGCCCGGGCGACGTCCTCGGGGGTGTCGGCATTGGTGCGGACGCCGAGCCGGCGCACCTCGTCGGCGTGGGTCAGGATCCGGTGCACGCTGCGCACCAACTCATCAGCACCGCCCTCGGCGTCCGTTGACTCGGGGTCGATCTCGCCCTCGAAATAGCGGACGACCGATGAGGGCTCGACCGGCACCTCGCCGAGCCACACCCGGCCGGTGGACCCGTCGATCGAGATGACGTCGCCCTCCTGGACGACGGTGCCGTCGGGCGCGGTGAACTTCCTTGCCTTCGTGTCGACCCGCAGCTCCTCAGCACCGCACACGCAGGTCTTACCCATGCCGCGGGCGACGACGGCCGCGTGCGAGGTCTTGCCGCCGCGGCTCGTGAGCACGCCCTGGGCGGCGATCATCCCGGACAGGTCGTCGGGGTTGGTCTCCCGTCGCACCAGGACGACGTTCTCCCCGCGCTGGGCCCACTCGACGGCGGTCTCGGAGGAGAACACCGCCTTGCCGACGGCGGCACCCGGCGAGGCGTTCATCCCCTGGGTGAGCTGGGTGGCGTCCCCACCGGAGACGAACCTCGGGAACATCAGTTGCGCGAGCTGGTCGCCGGTCACCCGGCGGACCGCCTCGTCCATGTCGATGAGGCCTTCGTCGACGAGCTGTGTGGCGATGACGAACGCCGCCGCCGCGGTGCGCTTACCGACGCGGGTCTGCAGCATCCACAGCTTGTTGCGCTCGACGGTGAACTCGATGTCGCAGAGGTCGCGGTAGTGGGACTCGAGCTTCGACATCGTCGCCATGAGCTCGTCGTAGGCGTCCCTGTCGATGGTCTCGAGGTCGGCCAGGGGCACGGTGTTGCGGATGCCGGCGACGACGTCCTCGCCCTGCGCGTCCTGCAGGTAGTCCCCGTACACGCCCTGCGCGCCGCTGCCCGGGTCCCGGGTGAAGGCGACGCCGGTCCCGGAGTCCGGCCCGAGGTTTCCGAACACCATCGAGCAGACGTTGACGGCGGTGCCGGCCTCGCTCGGGATCCGCTCGCGCCGGCGGTAGATGACGGCCCGCTCGGAGTTCCACGAGTCGAAGACCGCGTTGATGGCGAGGTCCATCTGCTCGCGCGGGTCCATCGGGAAGCCCCGGCCGGTCTGCTCCTGCACGATCGCCTTGAAACGGTCGACGACGTCCCGGAGGTGCTCGGCGTCGAGGTCCAGGTCGAGGTCGGTGCCCTGCTCCTGCTTGACCTCGTCGAGGGCGTGCTCGAAAAGGTCGCCGTCGATGCCGAGCACCGTCTTGCCGAACATCTGGATCAGCCGGCGGTAGGAGTCCCAGGCGAACCGGTCGTTGCCCGCCTGCTCGGCCAGGCCCTTGACCGACTCGTCGTTGAGGCCGACGTTGAGGACGGTCTCCATCATCCCGGGCATCGACGCGGCCGCACCCGACCGGACCGACACGAGGAGAGGGTCGGCGGGGTCCCCCAGCCGCTTGCCCATGGCCTTCTCGAGGGCGCTCAGGTGCTCGGTGACCTGTTCGTCGAGGTCAGGCGGCGTCGTCCCGTGCTCCAGGTAGTAGCGGCAGGCATCGGTGGTGATCGTGAAGCCGGGCGGAACGGGCAGCCCGAGGTTGGTCATCTCGGCCAGGTTGGCGCCCTTGCCCCCCAGCAGGTCCTTCTGGTCCTTGTTGCCCTCGCTGAAGTCGTAGACCCACTTGCTGGGCGTTCCGCTGGTCACCTCTGGCACCTCCGCGCTCGACGGCCGCTGTGCCGCAGAACCGAGATGGTGCCGTACCGGGGTATCCCGGCCTGCCCACGCCGCCCGCGACTTCCGGGTGATCTTGACTCAGCGGAGCGCCGGGCGCGAGGGGGGCCACGTCTCATTCCGGGACGGAGGCTCGGGGCCGAGCATCACCGACCGACGGACCGGCGAGCCGGGCCTCGCGGCGGGTGACCACCACCCCTTCGGGTGCCAGCGGGTCAAGTCGGAGCCCGCGGACGTCGATCACGCCGGTAGTTGACGTCCGATCGAGTCCCCGAGGATCCGCCGATGCCCCGCTCTCTCCCCGTGCGTGCCCGCATGGGCGCCGGCGTGGCCGCCATGGTGCTGCCCCTGCTGGCGGTCTCCGGCACGGCGGTCATCGGCCTCGAGGACACCCTGACCAGCTTCGCCGACACCGCCGACGAGGCCATCGACGAGGCGCTGCCTCTGGCCCGGCTGCAGACGCTGGTGATCCAGGTCGAGCGCAACGGCATGCGGGCGGCGCTGCACCCCGAGGAGGAGAGCCCGGCGGCCTACGTGGCAACCCGGGACCGCATGGCGGAGGCCTTCGCCGCCCTGGACGGTCAGGACATGACCGAGGAGGGCGAGCTCGCGGGGATCGCCGAACGGCACGCCCAGCGTGTCGTGCACATCATCGACGACCTGGTCGTAGCTGCTGCCGCCGACCCTGCGCAACGGGCGGCGGTCCTGGACCGCCTCACCGAGGCCCGCGAACACGCACGGGACGCGGCCGCGGCGCTGGGCCGCGCCGAGGCCCTGGCCACGGCCGACATCCTCGACGAGTACGAGCAGGCCCATGCAGGGCAGCGCCAGGTGCTCGCCGGCATCCTGGCGGTGGTGCTCGTCGGCCTGGCCGTGGCGCTGGCGGGTGGGCTGCACCTGACGCGTGCCGTGCTGGGTCCGCTCGGCGCCTTCCGGGAGGCCACCCGCAGGCTGGGCGACGGCGTCCTCTCCCACCGGGTGGAGCTGAACCGCCGGGACGAGTTCGGGACGCTGGCACGGACCTTCAACACCATGGCCGAGGACCTCGAACGGCAGCAGCAGGAACTCTTCCGCTCCGCCCGCGAGGACGCGTTGACCGGTCTGGCGAACCGGGTCCGGCTCCGCGAGCACCTCGACGCGGCCCTGACCAGCGGCGCGCCCACGTCCCTCCTGCTCATCGACCTGGACGGCTTCAAGGGCATCAACGACACCCTCGGCCACTCCGTCGGCGACGAGGTGCTCCGGACCGTCGCCGACCGGCTCCGCCGCACGATCCGGTCCGAAGATTTGGTTGTGCGGCTGGGCGGTGACGAGTTCGCCGTCGTGGTCGACGGCGACGCGGCCGAGTCCAGCCGGGTCGCGGAGCGCATCCTCGCCGCGGTCCGCCCGGCGTTCCGCCATGCCGACCGGGACCTCTACCTGACCGCGAGCATCGGCGTCGTCTCGAACTCCGAGGCAGCTGCCGACGCGGGTTCTGACGCGGCGAGCCGCGGCGAGGACCTACTGCGCCACGCCGACCTGGCCATGTACCGGGCCAAGTACAGCGGCAAGAACGCGTTCTGCGTCCACGACGCCGCCTCGCACTCCGCCCTCGAGGACACGATGCGGCTCGCCACCGACCTGCCGGGTGCGCTGGAGCGACGCGAGCTGGTCCTGCACTACCAGCCGGTGCACACCATCGACGGCCAGGCGCTGGTCGCGGTGGAGGCGCTCATGCGGTGGGAGCACCCCACCCTCGGCCTCGTCCCGCCCGGCTCGTTCATCCCCCTCGCGGAGAAGACCGGCCTCATCGTGCCCATGGGCGCCTGGGCGCTCGACGAGGCATGCCGCCAGCTGCGGGAGTGGCGCGACCTGCTCGGCAGCGACCAGGTCCTGCAGATGAGCGTCAACGTCTCCGCTCGGCAGCTGGCCGACGATGCCTTCCCGGACATGGTCGCGCAGACCCTCGCGCGGCACGGCATCCCGGCCGGCCGACTGGTCCTCGAGATCACCGAGAGCATGCTGGTCGAGGACCTCCGGGCCGAGGTCAGCCGGCTGCACCAGATCAAGGAGCTCGGCGTCCTGCTGGCCGTCGACGACTTCGGCACGGGGTACTCCTCCCTGAGCTACCTGCCGCAGTTTCCGGTGGACCAGCTGAAGCTCGACAAGTCGCTGGTCGACCAGATCGACCGGCCCCGGGGTAGGGCGGTGGCCGCCGGGATCATCGACCTCGGGCGGACCCTGGGCCTGGAGATGGTGGCCGAGGGGATCGAGCACGAGCACCAGCTGCTCGCCCTGGACGCGCTCGGCTGCGCACTGGGCCAGGGCTTCCACCTGGCCAGGCCCGCTGCAGCCGCCGCCACCACCCGCCGGCTCACCGAGCAGGTGACCGGACGCCAGGGCGTCGCACAGCTGTCCTGACGGTGCTCAGCCGCCGGCGACTCCGCAGATGCGCGCGCCGTTCTGGCTGATGACCGAGAACCGGGAGCCCGTGCCGTCCGCCCAGCGGACCTCGACCACCTGCTCCTCCCCGGCGTCCGAGGAACCGACGACCTCCCCCGGGGTGGCGCCGAGGTACTCGTCGGCCACCTCCTGCTCCTCGACGCGCTCGCGCTCGGTCTCGCAGAGCAGCTGGTGGGCGGTCTCGGTGTCGGCCGCCGCGAGGGCGGCGAGGAAGACGCCGACCGCCTCCTCCGACTGCTCGGCCGGTGAGCCGCGCACCACGAACAGGCCCACGACGGCGGCGAGGGCCAGCAGCACCGTGGCGGCGAGGACGGCGATCAGCTGGCCGTTGCGCTTGCGCGGCACCGCGGTGTGCAGCCGCTCCGGCTCGTCGTCGTAGAGGTACGGGCCCGTGCTCATGACGCGACTCCGGTCTCGCTGCGCTCCGCCGTAGGGGGCGCTCCCCCGGCGATCGATTCCGCGGTCATCCGCCGCCCACCAGGACCTCCGCTCCGGAAGGGGGTCGCGGGTCGTCGCGGTCGGTCAGCCAGCCCTCCGGCAGGGCGACCGGGCGCGGCGGGCTGGTGCGTCCCCGCGGCGCACCGAGGACGGCGGCCGGATAGGGCTGGTCCGGTATGCGGGCGAGCAGCTCCGCCAGCTCGTCGACCCCGCTCACCATCGCCAGGGCACGGCGGACGTCGGATCCCACCGAGAAGCCCTTGAGGTACCAGGCGACGTGCTTGCGGAAGTCGGTGCAGCCGTGGAATTCACCCTGCTCCGCCGCGAGCAGCGTGGCGTGCCGGTGCATGACCGCAGCCACCTCGGCCATCGTCGGCAGGACGCGGCGCGGGGTCCCGGCGAAGGCGGCGGCGAGGTCACCGAACAGCCACGGGCGGCCCAGGCAGCCCCGGCCGATGACGACGCCCGCGCACCCGGTCTCCGCGACCATCCGCAGCGCGTCGTCGGCCTCCCAGACGTCGCCGTTGCCCAGCACCGGGATGTCGACCGCCTCGACCAGTCGGGCGATGTGCGACCAGTCGGCGGTACCGCTGTAGAGCTGGTCGGCGGTGCGCCCGTGCAGCGTGATGGCCGCCGCGCCCTCGTCCTGCGCCGTCCGCCCGGCATCGAGGTAGGTGACGTGGTCGGCGTCGATGCCGATCCGGGTCTTGACGGTGACCGGGACGTCCCTTGCAGCCCGGACGGCCGAGCGCACGATGTCGGCGAACAGCCGCCGCCGCCAGGGCAGGGCCGCTCCCCCGCCCTTCCTGGTCACCTTGGGCACCGGGCAGCCGAAGTTGAGGTCGACGTGGGCGGGCCGGGTGCCGGCCACCCCTTCGTCGACCAGCATCTCGACCGCGCGCCCGACGGTGGCCGGGTCGACGCCGTAGAGCTGGACGGAGAAGGCGTCCTTCTCTTCCCCGGTCGCTCGGACCATCTGCAGCGTCTTCGCACTGCGCTCGACGAGCGCCCGCGTGGTGATCATCTCGCAGACGTAGAGCCCGGCACCGAACTCGCGGCACAGCGTGCGGAACGCCGGATTGGTGATGCCGGCCATGGGGGCGAGCACCACCGCGGGGTCGACCGCGAGCGCGCCGAGCTTCAGCGGCGGCAGTGCCGTCGTCGTCGGCTCGAGCGTGCTGGTCACGCCACCCAGCGTAGGTGGGGACGTCCGCAGACCCGAGCGTGTGCGCTCAGACCCCATCCCGGCGGCGGAAAGGGGGCCTCAGCGCACACACTGGCCTCGCGGGTTCCCTCAGCAGCCGGGCAGGCGGGCGGCGAGGTAGGCCTCGACGGCGTCCAGGCCGACCCGCTCCTGGCTCATCGAGTCGCGTTCCCGGATCGTGACCGCCTGGTCGTCGAGGGTCTCGAAGTCAACCGTGATGCAGAACGGCGTCCCGACCTCGTCCTGACGGCGGTACCGGCGGCCGATGGCGCCGGCGTCGTCGAAGTCGACGTTCCAGTTCCTCCGCAGCACCGACGCCAGGTCCTTGGCCTTGGGCGAGAGGTCGGCGTTGCGCGACAGCGGGAGGACGGCGGCCTTCACCGGCGCCAGCCGCGGGTCGAGCGCGAGCACGGTCCGGGTGTCGACGCCGCCCTTCGCGTTGGGCGCCTCGTCCTCGCGGTAGGCCTCGATGAGGAACGCCATGAGCGACCGGGTCAAGCCGGCGGCGGGCTCGATCACGTACGGCGTCCAGCGCGTGTTGGACGCCTGGTCGAAGTAGGAGAGGTCGGTTCCTGAGTGCTCGCTGTGCGTGCTCAGGTCGAAGTCGGTTCGGTTGGCGATGCCCTCGAGCTCACCCCACTCCGAGCCCTGGAAGCCGAAGCGGTACTCGATGTCGACGGTCCGCTTCGAGTAGTGCGACAGCTTCTCCTTCGGGTGCTCGAAGTGCCGCAGGTTTTCCCGGTCGATGCCCAGGCCGGTGTACCAGCTGGTGCGTTGGTCGATCCAGTACTGGTGCCACTCCTCGTCGGTGCCGGGCTCGACGAAGAACTCCATCTCCATCTGCTCGAACTCACGCGTCCGGAAGATGAAGTTCCCCGGGGTGATCTCGTTGCGGAAGGACTTGCCGATCTGGCCGATGCCGAACGGCGGCTTCTTCCGGGCCGCGCCCATGACGTTGGCGAAGTTCACGAAGATCCCCTGCGCGGTCTCGGGGCGCAGGTAGTGCAGGCCCGACTCGTCCTCGACCGGGCCGAGGTAGGTCTTGAGCATCATGTTGAAGTCGCGGGGCTCGGTCCACGCGCCCTTCGTGCCGCAGTTGGGGCAGCTGATGTCGGCCAGGCCGTTCTCCGGCGCGCGCCCCTTCCGGGACTCGAACTCCTCCTCGAGGTGGTCGGCTCGGTAGCGCTTGTGGCAGCTCTGGCACTCGGTCAGCGGGTCGGTGAAGACACCGACGTGGCCCGACGCGACCCACGTCTGCCGCGGCAGGATCACCGAGGAGTCCAGCCCGACGATGTCGTCCCGGCTCTGGACGACGGTGCGCCACCACTGCTTCTTGATGTTCTCCTTGAGCTCGACGCCCAGCGGCCCGTAGTCCCACGCCGATCGGGTGCCGCCGTAGATCTCCCCCGACGGGAAGACGAAGCCCCGGCGCTTGCAGAGGTTCACGACCTTGTCCAGGAGCGCAGGTCCCCGCTTCTCGGGCGCTGCGGGGCGGTCGTTCTGGGGGGCTGCCACGGGGGCTCCATCCGGCTGGCGGTCGGCGGCTGACCCGCCCACGGTAGTTGGCCGCTCCGGTGGTCTCGCCACGGCTCGATGCCGGCGCAGCAACGGCTCGGACGCGTCAATGCAGATACCGCCGGCGTTCTTCACCTAACGTGCGCGACCATGTCGTTCCTGTTGCGCAAGAACTCGGGCGCCGACGAGGCGGCGGCGCTGCCGTACGACCCGCGCTCTCCGGAAGGCCTGGCCGCCCGCTGGGTGCGGTGGGTCGGCGCGTCCGGTCCCCTGAAGAACCCGCTCGAGGACGACACGGGCGAGTACGCCGCGGTGAACCAGCCGGACGACGTCTGGTTCCTCGCCGGCTCGTACGGCAAGCGCGTGGAACGCCGATGCGTCGTCCCGACCGGCCGGAGCCTCTTCCTCCCGGTGTTCAACATGTGGGAATGGCCGGCGGAGGGCCCGCAGGACGCTGTCGAGCGCGCCTCGGGATCCCTCGTGGTCGACGGCGTGTCCGTGGGGCCCGACCTGATCACCACGCCCATCCCGTTCACGGTGGCCGGGGCACGGCTCAACGGCGTCGCCAGGCGGAAGAAGCCGGTGCCGGTCACGGTGTGGGGCTTGTGGAAGCTGATTCCGGCGCTCGCGCCGGGGCAGCACGAGCTCCGCGCGGTCGGGACCGACGGACACGGGTTCACCGTCGACGTCACGTACCGGCTGGCCGTGGCCGACGGGATCACGGCCTACACCTATCCCGGGGGTTCCTGAGCGCCGCGATCGCTCCTTCCACCGCTGCCTACGACCGGCTTCGGGTGGGCGGCCTACCACTGCGCGGTGGGTGTCGAGCTCTGATCCAGGCCGATGAGGTCGGTGTCGGCGTCGATGGTCTCCCCCCGCAGCAGCATGACCATCAGGACGATCCCCATCACGATCAGCGCCAGGACGACGGCGACGATCCACGGCGTCGTGCGGTGACGGCGCCGGCGCCTCGGTCGTGGGCCGACGGTCACCTTGACCGGGACGGGCGTGCCGAACTCCAGCGTGCGGCGCGGATCCCTACCGCCCGAACCGTCGAGCGTCACCGTCGCCTCGTCGGGGCGGAACGGCGGCCTGGCGAGGTTGCCGGCGGCGACGTCGGCTCGGACCGCCCGTCCCGGCACCGGCGGACGCGCGACCTTCAGGGTGGGGTCGGCCGCCGTCGGCGGGACCTGCCGCCCATTGGGCCGTGGCTCGGTCATCGCGGTCCTCCGTCGTCGTCGGCCGGGATCGTCACGGCTCCCTGGTTTGGGATGCTTTGCCCATCCCGAGCCCGGTCACGCGTTCCCGCGGAAACATCACACTGCGTCTACCTGCGGACATGTCGACCTGCGGACATGTCGCCACTCCCTGACTCAGGCTCCGCCGAGCAGGAGGAACAGCAGCACTCCTGATATGGCGATCACCAGGATCGGCAGGAGAATCAGCACCACCCAGGGCCAGCGTCGCTTGCGAGTCGGTGCCGGGCGGCGCGCCCCGTACGCCGGGGAGCCGTACGACGGCGCACCGGTGCCCGGAAGAGGGTAGGAAGGCACCGGTGCGGCTCGCGGCGCGCTCGGGGCCGGCGCCGCGAAGTCGGGGAAGGGCGAGCCGGACGCCGCGGAACCCGGGCTGCCGCCGGCCGGTGCGCCGAAGGCCAGGGTCTGCTGCCGGATCCGCGGGGGCGAGGACAACTGGTCGGTGGGCCCGCCGGCGAGGGCGTCGCGTGAAGGCGAGGACAGCTTGTCGGTGGGCTGACCGGCGAGGGTGTCCCCCCGGGACGAAGGGGACTGCGACGACGGCTGCGCCAGGATAACCGTCTCTGTCTCCGGTGGTGCGTCTCCGGGCGGCGCGGAGGCGGCTGTCGGAGGTGGCACGTGCGGACGTGCCTTCCCCGGAAGCGCGTTCTCGCGCAGTTCGACGACGCCGGGGAGCGGGGCCTGCGGGAGGGGGGCCTCCGGGAGTGGCATCTCCGGCAGCGGTTCGCTCGCTCCGGCGGCCCCCGACTGTGCCGGATCGGGCCGGACGTACGACTGCCATTCCGGCCGGACGACCGCGGGGGGCCGGTCCGGCAGCGACGGCAGGCGGATGTCGCGCGTGCGGTCGTCGGATGTCGGCCCGGAGGACTTCGCGCCCGGGGGCTGCGGCGGCGTGCTCATGCGGTTCCTCCGTGGGCGCCGGGTACGGGTTCCCTCGGCAGCGGGTCAACGATTCCCTCGTGGTGTGCCCGCGAGCCGGGTGCACTACGCCTGCGTCGGACGTCCTGTGACGTCATCCACGGGGAGGTAGGCACCCGGCTCGTCGACGGCGTGCACCCACACCGGTGCACCGGCGATCTTCACCGCCGCCGCCGACAGGGCGCGGCGGTAGGTGCCCACGCCGTCCCAGCGGGTGACCAGCGCCCACAGCGACGGGTCGTCGGCGGAGCGGCCCAGCTCGCCGTCCCGGAAGCCCGGGCGGGCGGCCAGGGCGGCCAGCAGTTCTCTCGCAGCGGCGGCCAGCGCCGCGTCGTCCCCGTCCCCCGCCCGCAGGCGCGTCACCGCGAACACCGTGCTCTCCCGTCGTCGTCGGTTCCCGCCAACGTTGCCATGCCGACCCGGGCTCGCCGACCCGGGTCCGCCGACCTGAGACCATGGCGACATGGCCCGGTCCACCCGTCAGCGCGCAGCCGTCCGCACGGTCTTCCAGGACCTCGACGGCTTCCACAGCGCTCAGGAGGTGCACGCCCGCCTGCGCGAAGCGGGAGACCCGATCGGGCTGTCGACGGTCTACCGGGCGGTGCAGTCGCTGGCCGACGACGGCGAGCTCGACTCGCTCCGCACCGACACCGGCGAGGCGCTCTACCGGCGGTGCAGCCCGCAGCACCACCACCACCTGGTGTGCCGGAGCTGCGGGCGTACCGTCGAGGTCGCCGGCCCGGCGGTCGAGCGGTGGGCCGACCGGATCGCCGACGAGCACGGCTTCGCCGACGTCAGCCACACCCTGGAGATCTTCGGGACGTGTGCGGCCTGCCGCATCGCGCCGGTCGCGTCGACCGAAGCCGAGCACACGTCCGCCTGACTCAGGCGGTGCCGAAGCGGCGCTGCCGTGAGGCGTACTCCTCGCACGCGGCCCAGAGGTGCCGCCGATCGAAGTCGGGCCAGAGCGTGTCGAGAAAGACCAGCTCGGCGTAGGCGGACTGCCAGAGCAGGAAGTTGCTGGTCCTGTTCTCCCCTGAGCTGCGCAGGAACAGGTCGACGTCGGGCATGTCGGGCTCGTCGAGGAAGCGGGCGACGGTCGACTCGTCCACCTTGTCCGGGTCCAGCCGGCCCGCGGCGACCTCGCGGGCGATGGCTGCGGCCGCGTCGGCGATCTCCGCCCGCCCGCCGTAGTTGACGCACATGGTCAGGGTGAGGACGTCGTTGTCCCGGGTCAGCTCCTCGGCGACCTCGAGTTCGCGGATGACGCTCCGCCAGAGCCTCGGACGGCGGCCGGCCCACCGCACCCGCACGCCGAGCTCATGCATCTCGTCGCGGCGCCGGCGGATGACATCCCGGTTGAAGCCCATGAGGAAGCGCACCTCGTCGGGGCTGCGCCGCCAGTTCTCCGTGGAGAAGGCGTAGGCGCTGACCGCGGTGATGCCCAGCTCGATCGCGCCCTCCACGCAGTCGAACAGCGAGGACTCCCCGGCCTCGTGTCCGGCCGTCCGCGGCAGCCCGCGCGACTTCGCCCACCGGCCGTTGCCGTCCATGACGATCGCGACGTGCTTGGGCACCTTGCCGGGAGGGATCTGCGGCGGCCGGGCACCCGAGGGATGCGGGTTCGGCGCCTTCACCTGGCGGTTCACCAGCGGACCTCGGTCGAGATGGCCCTTCCCGCGGTCTCATCGGACGGCGATACCGCCGGGGACCTGATCTCGACGCCCTCCGTGCCGACGGCGTTCACGAGCGGTCCACCAAGGCCAGGGACCGCAGCCCGCGCTCGAGGTGCCACTGCAGCAGCGCCGCGACCAGTCCGCTGGCCTCCCGCCGGTTGGTCCCCTGGCTCGCCTCGGCCAGGTCCCACTCGCCGGTCAGCAGGGCGTCGAGCAGCTCGATGGTCACCGGGTTCGGCATGGCCGAGCCCGCTGGCCGGCACGCCGGACAGACCATGCCGCCGCCCGGGACGGAGAAGTGCCGGTGCGGGCCGGGCTCGGCGCAGCGGGCGCAGTCGGTGAGCGCAGGCTCCCAGCCGGCCACGGACATCGCCCGCAGCAGGAACGCGTCGAGCACCAGGCCGGCGGGATGGGTGCGATCGGCCAGCGACCGCAGCGCGCCGACGACCAGCAGGAACAGTCGGAGCGAGGGCTCCTTCTCCTCGGCCGCCAGCCGGTCGGCCGTCTCCAGCACGGCGGTTCCGGCCGTGTAGGCGGGATAGTCGTCGACCACGTCGTTGCCGTACGAGCGGATCGACTCGGCCTGGCTGACGATGTCGAGGTTGCGGCCGGTGTAGAGCTGCAGGTCGACGTGGCTGAACGGCTCCAGCCGAGAGCCGAACTTGCTCTTGGTCCGGCGCACGCCCTTGGCAACGGCGCGGACCTTGCCGTGCCGGCGGGTGAGGACGGTGACGATCCGATCGGCCTCACCGAGCTTCTGGGTGCGCAGGACGATTCCCTCGTCCCGGTACAGCGCCTTGGGCGTCGTGCTCATGGCTCGACTCCTCCGTCGTCTTCGGCGCGCACGTCAGTACCCCAGCCGGTTGAGCTTCTTGGGGTCGTCCTGCCACTCGCCGAGCACCGTGACGTGCAGCTCGAGGTGCACCCGGGCGTCGAGCAGCGTCTCCATGCCGCCCCGCGCCTCGGTGCCGATCTGCTTGATGATCTGCCCGCCCTTGCCCAGCAGCATCGGTTTCTGGCTGTCCCGCTCGACGTGCAGCAGCGCGTGGACCTCGACGAAGTCGGCTCCCGGTCGCTTGGGATCGGGCCGTCGGAGCACCTCCTCGATGGTCACCGCGAGGGAGTGCGGCACCTCCTGGCGCACCTTCTCCAGTGCCGCCTCCCGGACCAGCTCGGCGAGCTGCCGCTCGGTGTCCTCGTCGGTGGTCTGCTCCTCGGGATAGAGCGGCGGCCCCTCCGGGAGCAGTCCGATCAGCAGGTCCTCCAGCAGCTCGACCTGGCTCCCGCTCACCGCGCTGACCGGCACCACCTCGGCGGCCTCGACCAGTCGGCTGGCGGCCATCAGCTGCTCCGCGACCTGCTTCTTCGACGCGACGTCGGTCTTGGTGACGACGACGACGACCGGCGCCTTCACCTCGCGCAGCTGGCGGGCGATGAACGCGTCACCGGCGCCGACGGGCTGGTCGGCCGGCACGCAGAAGACCACGACGTCGACGTCGGAGAGAGTGTCCCGGACGACGTCGTTGAGCCGCTTGCCGAGCAGGCTCTTCGGCTTGTGCAGGCCGGGGGTGTCCACGAGCACGATCTGCCCGGTCGGCTTGTGCACCACCCCGCGGATGGCGTGCCGCGTGGTCTGGGGGCGGTTGCTGACGATGCCGACCTTCTCCCCGACCAGGGCGTTGGTCAGGGTGGTCTTGCCGGCGTTGGGACGGCCCACCAGCGCGACGAAACCGCTGCTATGCGGCGGCTGCTCAGGCGGGGTCACACGGTGCAGTCTTCCACCAGGTGCCCACGTCCCCGCCCCGCTCTGGGGGTGTTGTTCCGACTGCGGGAGTCCTGCAGGACGCTCAGAGCACCAACGAGACCCCCACACTTGCGGGGCGATGCGGTGTCAGACGGTGGTGCGCAGCGTCCCGTCGGGACCGGCCAGGTGCACCGGGGCCGACGGTGTGAGGTCGCGCACGGCCGCCAGACCGTCGGTCTCGACCTCGCCGGCGGCCGACACGATCGCGGCGGCCTCCAGTCCTTGCACCCCGCTCGACACGGCGGCGGCCACCGCCGCCTGCAGGGCCGAGAGCTTCAGCGAGGGCAGGGCGACCGTGGCGGCGAGGTAGGTGCGCCCGTCGGTGTCACGGACCGCCGCCCCCTCCGCCGCGCCGGTACGGCCGCGGGCGGACCGGGCGAGGGTGACGAGCTTCGCGTCCTCAGCTTCCAGATCAGGCACGGGGCGTCAGCCTTCCACCCGCACCGGCTCCTCGTGGCGGGTGGCCCCCGAGGGCGTCTTCGCCGACGCGTCCGGTTCGGCGGCGTCCGCCCGGTCGCCGTCCTCCGCCCCCTCCGAGACCCGGGACACCAGCAAGGTGTCGATGCGGTTGCGCCGTCCGCCCGTGCTCTCCGCGACCAGCCGCAGGCCGCCGACCTCGGCTGCCGCGCCCTCGATCGGCACCCGGCCCAGCTCGCGGGCCAGCAGACCCCCGACGGTCTCGACGTCATCGTCCTCGGGCAGTTCGACGGAGAAGAGCTGAGCGAGGTCGTGCACCGGCAGCCGTGCGGTGATGCGCATCGAGCCGTCGGGCAGCTCCTCGACCGGCGGGCGCTGGAAGGCGTCGTGCTCGTCGGCGATCTCGCCGACGATCTCCTCGAGGATGTCCTCGATGGTCACCAGTCCGGCGAATCCGCCGTACTCGTCGACGACGATGGCGATGTGGATCCGCTGCGCCTGCATGTCGCGCAGCAGCTCGTCGACCGGCTTGGACTCCGGGACGAAGGTCGGCGGCCGCATCAGCTCCTCGACGCGCGGCCCGCGGATGTCCGGGCCGTTCTGCGACCGGCGGATCAGGTCCTTGATGTAGACGACACCCACGACGTCGTCGACGTTCTCCCCCATCACCGGGATTCGGCTGAAGCCGCTGCGCAGGGCGAGTGCGAGCGCCTGCCGCACGGTCTTGGTGCGCTCGATCCACACGACGTCGGTGCGCGGGACCATCACCTCGCGGGCGATGGTGTCGCCGAGCTCGAACACCGAGTGAATCATCTGGCGCTCTCCGGACTCCACGACGCCGCGCTCCTCGGCCATGTCGACCAGTTCCCGCAGCTCCACCTCGGAGGAGAAGGGGCCGTCGCGGAAACCGCGGCCGGGAGTCAGCGCGTTGCCAAGCAGGATCAGCAGCGTGGCCACCGGACCCAGCACCCGGCCGAGGAGCCGCACGACCCCGGCGGTGGCCAGCGCCACACCGTAGGCGTGCTGCCGGCCGAGGGTGCGGGGCCCGACCCCGACGAACACGTACAGCACGACGGTCATCACGCCGGCCACGGTCAGCGCGGTCCGCCAGCCGCTGCCCCACAGGTTGTGCAGGATGACGGTGGCCAGGACGACGGCGACCATCTCGCAGGCGATCCGGAGCAGCAGGAGGAGCGCGACGTGCCGGGCACGCTCGCCGACGACCTCCTCGAGCGCGTCCGCGCGCTTGACGCCCTCTCGGCGCAGCTCCTCCACGCGCGCCTTGGACACCCGTTGCAGCGCGGCGTCCATGGCGGCGAAGACGCCGGCGAGCGGGATCAGGCAGACCGCGATCACCAGCAGGGTGATCGCACCGGAACTCATTGCTCGGCTCCGGGCTCGTTCTGCTCCTCGCTCGTTCCTCGCTGCGATGCTCGCTCGCCCGTCGCTCTCGCGACACTCATCGGGGATCCGACTCCCGGACCGCCGGGGCGCCGGTCACCGGTTCACGGGGTGCGGAGCGCCAGGCTTCGATCAGCCGCTGCTGGAGGCCGAACATCTCCTTCTCCTCGGCCGGCTCCATGTGGTCGTAGCCGAGAAGGTGCAGCACGCCGTGCGTGCTCAGCAGGACCAGTTCGTCGTCCATGGTGTGACCGGCGGCCCGGGCCTGGCGGACAGCGACCGCGGGGCAGAGGACGACGTCGCCGAGCAGCGCGGGGCCGGGCTCCGGGTCGTCGGGCCGGCCGGTGTCCAGCTCGTCCATGGGGAAGGCGAGGACGTCGGTCGGCCCCTTCTCCCCCATCCACCGCTCGTGCAGGGTGCTCATGTACTCGACGTCGACGCAGAGCACCGAGAGCTCGGCGAGCGGGTTCACCTTCATCTCGGCGAGGACGAACCGGCAGATCGCCGCCAGCTCCGCCTCGTCGACGGCGATCTCCGACTCGTTGGCGACCTCGACGGGCACGCCGTCAGCTCCCCTGCCGGCGACCGCGGGACGCCCGGACCGGCGCACCGGAGGCCGGCCGCGTCGGCTGCTGGGCGGCGTCCCAGCGCTCGTAGGCGTCCACGATGTTGCCCACGAGGCGGTGGCGGACGACGTCGGAGCTGGTCAGGTTGGCGAAGTGCACGTCGTCGATGCCGTCGAGGATGTCGCGCACGATCCGCAGCCCGCTCTGCGCACCACCGGGCAGGTCGACCTGGGTGATGTCGCCGGTCACGACGATCTTGGAACCGAAACCGAGCCGGGTGAGGAACATCTTCATCTGCTCGGCTGTCGTGTTCTGCGCCTCGTCGAGGATCACGAACGCATCATTGAGGGTTCGACCCCTCATGTAGGCCAGGGGTGCGACCTCGATGGTTCCCGACGCCATCAGCCGAGGGATCGACTCGGGGTCGACCATGTCGTGCAGCGCGTCGTACAGCGGCCGCAGGTAGGGATCGATCTTCTCCGACAGCGTGCCGGGGAGGTAGCCGAGCCGCTCGCCCGCCTCCACCGCCGGCCGGGTCAGGATGATCCGGTTGACCTGCTTGGTCTGCAGGGCCTGCACCGCCTTGGCCATGGCCAGGTAGGTCTTGCCGGTGCCGGCCGGGCCGATGCCGAAGACGATCGTGTGCACGTCGATGGCGTCCACGTATCGCTTCTGGTTCAGAGTCTTGGGGCGGATCGTCCGCCCCCGCCTGCTGATGATGTCGAGGCTGAGCACGTCGGCCGGACGCTCGGCTCCGCCGCTGCGGAGCATGCCGATGACCCGGCGGACCGAGTCCGGGCGCAGCGTCTGGCCGGTGCCGATGAGCGCGATCAGCTCGTCGAAGACACCGACGGCGAAGGCGTTGTCGGCCGGCTGCCCGGTGACGGCGATCTCGTTGCCGCGCACGTGGACGTCGGCGTCGACCTCGGCCTCGATCAGCCGGAGGAGCTCGTCGCCCGAACCGAGCAGGGCGACCATGGGGACGGAGTCGGGAACGGTGAGCGTGGCCCGGACGGCCGCCGGAGCGTTGCCGGCGGGCGGACCCGCGTATGCAGCGTCGGAGACCGCGGCACGCGCCGAGGCCTCGCGGGACGCGCTGCCATCAGGCGCTGAGGCGCCTGGGGAGGTGTCGGGCAAGAACCCTCGACCCTGCCTTCCTGCTACGGGTGGAGCAGTGCCTGGAGGTGCACTGCGGACCGGTGGAGTCTACCCGCGTCCCGACGCCCGAATCCCGGTTCGCCCTCATCGGGTCAGCGGCCAGCGTAGGTCGCCTTTCCCGGCCCGTCGACCAGGAACGAGGCCACCGCGCCGCGCAGGTCCTCGGACGCGAACAGCGCACCGGAGACCTTCGGTACCAGGGCGTCGGCGGCCCGGGCCCCCTCGCGGACCGAGGTGGCCACCAGCGTCTTGGTGGCCGCATGGGCGACGGTGGGGCCGGCGGCCAGCCGGTGCGCGTAGGCACGGGCGGCCTCGGCGAAGCCGTCGTCCGGCAGCACCCGGTTCACGACGTTCCAGCGCTCGAGGACCGCTGCGGGGTAGCGCTCGCCGGTGAAGATCAGCTCCCGGGCCCGGGCCGGGCCGGCCCGCTCCGCCAGCCGCTGCGGCCCGCCCATGGAGGGCGTGAGCCCGACGACGATCTCGACGAGCCCGAAGGACGCCTTCTCCGCGGCCAGCAGAATGTCGCAGCAAAGCGAGATCTCGAACGCCGCGGTGAGGGTGAGGCCGTGCGCCGCGTACACCGTGGGCGCCGGTAGGTCCTCGATCGCCTGGCCGACCTGCAGCAGTCGCGCCCAGAGCTCGCCGCCGCGCCGGGTCGGGTCGGGCGCCTCCGCGATGTCGCGGAAGAAGGTGACGTCCACGCCCGCGGAGACGACCTTGCCCCGCGCCTCGAACAGGACTGCCCGTACGCGGTCGGACCGCGCCGGTTCGGTCAGCGCGACGAGCTCGCCCACCGCCGTCTCGAGCGCGTCGAAGACCGCCGGGGTGAAGAGGTTGAGCGGCGGGTTGTCGAGGACGACGACGGCGACGTCGCCCTCACGCTCGATCCGGACGGGCGCGGTCTCGGTCATCCACCCAGCCTGGCAGGACACGGTCCGGAACGCGGGTTCGGGCGCCGTCCCTCCCCGGCGGTGCCCGGCCTCGCGCTGCTGGGTGAGGACGGGCACCGCGGAGCGAGGCCGGGCGGGTTGCAGCGCGTCAGCCGGGCGGCCAGCCGAGGCCGCGACCGCCCAGGACGTGGAAGTGCACGTGGTGCACCGTCTGCCCGGCGGAGGGGCCGGTGTTGGCGACCAGGCGGTATCCGGGTTCGGCGCCGTCCCCGCTCACTAGCCCCTCCTGCCGCGCGACGCCGTGCGCGGCCGACACGACGTCGGCGAGCAGGGTCGGGTCCGCGGCCACGAGGGCACCGGCCGTCGGGTGGTGGTCCTTCGGGATCACCAGGACGTGGGTGGGCGCCTGCGGGTTGATGTCCCGGAAGGCGAGCACCCGGTCGGTCTCGACGACGACGTCGGCGGGGATCTCCCCCGCGACCATGCGGCAGAACAGGCAGGCGCTCACGACCAGCACCCTAGTTCCCGGTCAGCGGCCGGCGCTGCC
>JALYMS010000212.1 GCA_030773535.1 Actinomycetota bacterium
AAGCTCGGCGTCGTCCTGGTGCCGGTCAACTTCATGCTCGGCCCGGACGAGATCGCCTACATCCTCCGGCACTCCGGGGCGAGCGGGATGGTCGCCGAGGACGCGCTGGCCCCGACCGCGGAGAAGGCGCTCGCCGCCGCGGGAGTCGACGGCGGGGTGCGCGGCTGGATCCCGCTGTCGGGAGCCACGCCCGCCACCGGCTGGGAGGACGTCGACGGCTGGTGGTCCGAGGGCCCGGTGGAGGCTCCCGAGGTCGCCGTCAGCGACGACGACCCGCTGCGGCTGATGTACACGTCGGGCACCGAGTCACGGCCCAAGGGCGTGATGCTGTCCAGCCGGTCGCTGATCACCCAGTACGTGAGCTGTGCCGTCGACGGCGGCATGAGCGCCGACGACGTCGAGCTGCACTCCCTGCCCATGTACCACTGCGCTCAGCTGGACTGCTTCTTCGCCGTCGACGTCTACCTGGGCGCCACGAGCGTCATCGTGCCGGCTCCCGACCCGGCCGACCTGCTGGCGACGATCGCCCGCGAGCGGGTCACCAAGCTGTTCTGCCCGCCGACGGTGTGGATCTCGCTCCTGCGGCACCCCGACTTCGACAGCACCGACCTCTCCAGCCTGCGCAAGGGCTACTACGGCGCCTCGGCCATGCCGGTGGAGGTGCTGCGCGAGCTGCAGCGCCGCCTGCCCGACGTCCAGCTGTGGAACTTCTACGGCCAGACCGAGATGTCCCCCCTCGCCACCATCCTGCGGCCCGACGAGCAGCTCGCCCGGGCCGGCTCGGCCGGCCGGGCGGCACTGAACGTCGAGACGATGCTGGTCGACGACGACGGGCGGCCCGTGGCACCGGGCGAGGTGGGCGAGATCGTCCACCGCAGCCCGCACGCGGCCCTCGGTTACTACCAGGACGAGGAGAAGACGGCCGAGGCGTTCAAGGACGGCTGGTTCCACTCCGGGGATCTGGGCGTGCTGACCGAGGACGGCTACCTCGCGGTCGTCGACCGCAAGAAGGACATGATCAAGACCGGCGGGGAGAACGTGGCCAGCCGCGAGATCGAGGAGGCGATCTACGAGCTCGACGGGGTCGCCGAGGTGGCGGTGTTCGGGATCGCCCATCCGCACTGGATCGAGGCGGTCACCGCGGTCGTCGTGCCGAAGGCCGGGACGTCCCTCACCCCCGAGGACGTCGAGGCGCACGCCCGGGCGAGGCTGGCCGGCTACAAGCGGCCCAAGTACGTCGTTCTCGCCGATGCGCTGCCGAAGAACCCCAGCGGGAAGATCCTCAAGCGCGAGCTGCGCCGGCAGCACGCGGATCTCGCGGCTGGGGCGGCTACAGGCTGACCGCGACGGTCGCTGCGAGCTCCCGGCAGGCCTCCAGCTCGTCGGCGCCCGGAGCGCCGACCAGGCTGAGCGGTGCGGCGACCTGCTTCCAGCGCAGCGCCCCGGTGATCCGCCCGATGCTCGTCAGCGCACCGGCGGTGTCGTCGTTGCCATGCACGTACACGCCGTACGGCAGACCCGCGGTGGCGTCCAGGCACGGGTAGTACACGGTGTCGAAGAAGTGCTTGAGCGCTCCCGACATGTAGCCGATGTTCGCCGGCGTCCCGAGGAGGACGCCGTCAGCCGAGAGCAGGTCCGCCGCGCCGGCCGACAGCGCCGGGCGCACGACGAGCTCGACCGCTTCGACCAGGGCGGCACCCTCGCGCACCGCCTCCAGCACGGCCTGCAGGGCCGGTGAAGGCGTGTGGTGAACGACGAGCAGGCGCGGCATCCCCGGATCCTCCAGGTCAGCTTCGGAGAGCGCGCACCGCCTTCCGGGCGCCGCGCACCGCGAGCCATGCACTGGCGACCCATGGCCCGGCGACGACCACCGGGTCCAGGACGTGGTGGCGGGCGTCCACCCGGCCCCGGCGTGAGCGCAGGCCGCCGTGCGTGAACTCGCTGCGGATGCCGGTCTGGGTGAGCGGGTTGTCCGGCCGCGAGGTTGCGAACGACGAGAGGTGGCTCCCCCACGCGTCGACGCGGTCGGCGAGGATCAGCAGCGCCCAGTGACCCAGGCGCCCCTCGCTGTAGCGGGCGTAGGAGAACCTGCGGATCGCCCCGGACAGGCCCCTCGGCGGCTGCGCGGTGCCGAACACCGGCGTGACGAAGGCGTGCTCGATCGAGTGCTCGCGCGGCCACTTCTCCGGCTGCCGCTCGGGGAAGTCCCAGCGCGCCCCGGTCGTGTCCGGGGCGTAGTGCAGTTTGGGGTGTGAGGGCCGGTCGGCCGGGTCGAGGTCGACGCCCCAGCCGGGGATCCGGGCCCGAAGCTCCTCGCGGGACGGCGGCGGGGTGCGCTTGTCGCGGACGTAGGCGCTCGGGATCTCGGGGTCGGTCACGACGGTCCCTCCCTCAGGCCGCGCTCGGCAGGACGAGCGGCTTGATGCAGCCGTCCAGCTTCGCGGAGAAGACGTGGTAGGCCTCGGCGATGCCCTCGAGCGGGAACCGGTGGGTCACCATCTCCCGCGGTGTGAGGTGGCCGTTGCGGACGTGCTCGAACATCCGCGGCCACTGGCGCTTCACCGGCGTCTGGTTCATCCGCAGGGTCAGCCCCTTGTTGAGGGCGTCGCCGAACTTGACTGCGTTGGGCACCGGCCCGTACGCGCCGACCACCGAGACGGTCCCGCCCTTGCGCACGGCGTCGATGGCCCAGTTCAGGGCGATCGGGGACCCCCCCTGCAGCTTGAGCTTGCTCCCGGTCACGTGCTGCAGAAGGCTGCCGTCGGCCTCGGCGCCCACCGCCTCGATGACGACGTCCGCGCCGAGGTGGTCGGTCTGCTTCTTCATCTCGACGACGATGTCGTCGTACTCGGTGTAGTTGAACGTCTCGGCGTGCGCCATGCTCCGCGCCTTGGCCAGCCGCTCCTCCAGCTGGTCGATGACGACCACCCGGCCTGCTCCCATGAGCCAGGACGACTGGGCGGCGATCAGGCCCACCGGCCCCGCGCCGAGGACGACCACCGTGTCCCCCTCGGCGATCTCACCGAGCTGGGCGCCGAAGTAGCCGGTCGCGGCGGCATCGGTGAGCAGCACGGCGTCCTCGTCGTGCATCCAGTCGGGGATCTTCACCGGGCCCACGTCGGCGAAGGGCACCCGCACGTACTGCGACTGGCCGCCGTCGTAGCCGCCGGTGGTGTGCGAGTAGCCGTAGATGGCGCCCACGGCGGTGGCGTTGGGGTTCACGTTCTGGCAGTTGGAGTACAGCCCTCGGGCGCAGAACCAGCAGGAGCCGCAGAAGATGTTGAAGGGCACCATCACCCGGTCGCCGACCGCCAGGTTCTGCACCGACGAGCCCACCTGCTCGACCACGCCGATGAACTCGTGACCGAAGGTGTGCCCGATGCGGGTGTCCGGCATCAAGCCGTGGTAGAGGTGCAGGTCGGAGCCGCAGATGGCCGCCAGGGTGACCCTGACGATCGCGTCGTTGGGGTGCTCGATCGGCGGGACGTCCTTGTCCTCCACCCGGACCTTGTAGGGCCCTCGATAGACCATCGCGCGCATCCGGCCGGCCTCCTGGAGCTGCCGCGGCAGGTCCTTCCGCACGCGGCCTCGTCGCTGGAACCGGAGCTGCTCTCCGGTTCCCCCCAACCCTCCGCCCGTCCGGGGACTCGGGCGAATCGGGACCACTCCCGACCGAACCGGGATGTGGCCGTCCTCCTCGTCGGCGCCGTACGGGGCAGGATGCCGCCCATGGCCTACGACGAAGACCTCGCCGCCCGCGTCCGGGAGGAGATGGCGGGAGGACCCGGGGTCACCGAGAAACGGATGTTCGGCGGGCTCGCCTTCCTGGTGGACGGCAGGTTGGCCTGCAGCGTGACGCGGGAGGGCCTGCTCGTGCGAGTGGGTACGGACGGCGCTCCCGCCGCGCTGGCCGAGAACGGCGTCCGAACCCTCGACATGGGCGGACGACCGATGAAGGGCTGGGTCCTCGTGGATCCCGCCGAGGTGGCCGTCGAGGATGCGCTGCGCCGCTGGGTGCAGCGCGGTGCCGGCTTCGCCCGCTCCCTCCCGGGTAAGTGACGCGGCGATGCGGCCACTGATCGGCATCAGCACCTATCGCGAACAGGCACGCTGGGGAACCTGGGACGTGCCGGCGATCCTGCTGCCCGCCTCGTACGCCGACGCCGTCGCTCGAGCAGGCGGCGAGCCGGTGCTGCTGCCGACCGGCGCCGTCCGGGCCGAGGTGGTCGCGCGGCTCGACGGCCTGATCGTCGCCGGGGGCGCCGACGTCGACCCGGCCCGGTACGGCCGGGCGGCCGGACCGCACACCGCCGTGGTCCGGCCGGACCGCGACGAGTCCGAACTCGCCGCCCTCTCCGCCGCACTGGAGCGCGACCTCCCGGTCCTCGCCATCTGCCGGGGCATGCAACTGCTCAACGTCGCACTGGGCGGCGACCTGGTGCAGCACATCCCCGATCTCGAGGGCGCCGGCGTCCACGACCCGGG
>JALYMS010000213.1 GCA_030773535.1 Actinomycetota bacterium
GGGGTGACCGGCGGCTTCATGAAGGACATCGACCTGCCGACCGCGCCCGACCGGTGGGAGCCGCTCATCGAGGGCATCGGCCGGGTCGGCTACATCGCCAAGGGCATCGCCTTCGGGCTGGTCGGGGTGCTGCTGTGGCGCGCGGCGACCTCTGCCGACGTGTCGACGGCGACCGGCCTGGAGGGCGCCATGACCGCCGTCCTCGGGGTGGCCGCGGCCGGGCCCTGGCTGCTCACCGGCATCGAGCTCGGCTTCGCGGCGTTCGGCCTCTACGCCCTGGCGCGCGCCCGCTACCCCGACCGCGACCCGTCGTCCTGACGGTCAGACCCGCTCGAACAGGGCGGCCAGCCCCTGCCCCCCGCCGATGCACATGGTCTCCAGGCCGTAGCGGGCGCCGCGGCGGTCCATCTCGCGCAGCAGCGTGGCCAGGATGCGCCCGCCGGTCGCGCCGACCGGATGACCGAGGGAGATGCCCGAGCCGTTGACGTTGGTCCGCTCGAAGTCGCTGTCGGTGAAGCCCCACTCCCGGGCCACCGCGAGGACCTGGCTGGCGAACGCCTCGTTGAGCTCGATCAGGTCCACGTCGGACAGCTTGACGTCGGCCAGGGCCAGCGCCTTCGCCGTCGCCGGGACCGGTCCGATGCCCATGGCCTTCGGCGGAACCCCGCCCAGCCCCCAGGAGACCAGCCGGGCCAGCGGGCGCAGGCCGAGTTCGGCGGCCTTGTCCGGAGAGGTCACGATGCAGACCGCGGCCCCGTCGTTCTGGCCGCTGGCGTTACCCGCGGTGACGGTGGCCTCCGGGTCGTCCCTGCCCAGGATCGGGCGCAGCCTGGCCAGGGTCTCGACGTCCGCGCCCGGCCGGATGTGCTCGTCGCGGTCGACGACGGTGTCGCCCTTCCGGCTCGAGATGGTCACCGGGACGATCTCGTCGGCGAACCGCCCCGCCTCGGCCGCGGCCGCTGCGCGCTGGTGGCTGCGGACGGCGTACTCGTCCTGCTCCTGGCGCCCGATCCGGTACTCGCGGCGCAGGTTCTCCGCCGTCTCCAGCATCCCTCCGGGCACGGGGTGGTGCCGGCCGCCGGCGGTGACCCGGCCGCGGGCCAGCCCGTCCTGCAGGAGGACCCCGGGCCCGGCCTTGACGCCCCAGCGCATGGCGGTGGAGTAGAAGGGCGCGTTGCTCATCGACTCCGCGCCGCCGGCGAGGACGACCTCGGCGGAGCCGGACTGCACGGACATGGCGGCGTAGATCACCGCCTGCAGGCCCGAGCCGCACCGCCGGTCGATCTGCAGTCCGGATGCGGTCACCGGCAGCCCGGCGTCGAGCGCGGCCACGCGGCCGATCGCGGGGGCGTCCATCGTCGGGTAGCAGTGGCCGAGCAGGACGTCGTCCACCGACTCCGGCGGCAGCCCGGTGCGGTCCAGCACCGCGCGGATCACGGTGGCCGCGAGCTCCTGAGGCGTCACGTCCCGGAGGGAGCCGCCGAAACCTCCGACGGGGGTTCGCAGCGGCTCGCAGATGACCGCATCTCGCATGGTGGTCCTCCCCTGTTCCTTCCCCGGGCCCGCATCCGGGCCCGAACGCGCGACACCCGAGTGTCCTCCGGTCCCGAACGGACCGTACGGGCACCCGGGTGGAGGCGATCACCCGGCAGCGGCCGCGCCGGAGAAGTCAGACAGCGGTGTCGGCGGTCTCCCCCACCTGCTCGGCGTGCAGCAGCTGCCACAGGCCGGTGATCTGCAGTGGACGGATGACCGCCCGCGAGGAGGCGAGCACCCGGAGGGAGATGTCGCTGCCCGCGCGACGGTGGGCGGCCGCGAGGACGCACAGGCCGGCCGAGTCGAGGAACGTGACGGCGGCGAGGTCGATGGTGAGCTCGCGAAGGGGGCTCTCGAACAGCGTGTCCAGCTGCTCGCGGAGCAGTGGTGCGGAGGAGGAGTCGATCTCTCCGGCGACGGTGAGCCGGGCTGTCGGGGCCGGCTCGCTGATCTCGACGGTCAGCAGGTCGCTAGGGGGGCGGTGTATCGGGCTGGCGGTCACGGGCTGCCTCTCAGGCGCTTTGCC
>JALYMS010000214.1 GCA_030773535.1 Actinomycetota bacterium
CGGGGACCCGAGGGCCAGGGCGACACCGAGCACGCTGTTGGCCTCGTCGACGTCGGCGTAGGCCACCAGCCGCGGATCGGTCTTGGCCACCCGGCTCATGTCCCCGAGGTGCGTCTGACCGGCGTCACCGGTCTTCGTGTAGATGCGGGTCAGCCGGACGGTCATGGCGGCGAGCCTAGGTGGTCGCACGGGCACAGCCGACCGCCGCCGTAGGGTGGAGTGGTGGAGTGCTTCGAGGTCACCGGCGGCACGGCCCTGACCGGGAGGGTGCGGGTCACCGGAGCCAAGAACAGCGCGCTCAAGCTCATGGCCGCCGCCTTGCTGGCCGCCGGGCGGACCACCATCTACGAGGTCCCCGACATCCTCGACGTGGCCATCATGAGCGAGGTGCTGCGCCGGCTGGGGTGCGAGGTGACTTACGAGCGCCACCCGCAGGGCGGTGGCGGCCGGCTGGTCGTCGACGTCCCCGACCAGCCCTCCACCGAGACCGACTACGACCTGGTCCGCCGGATGCGTGCCTCGATCAGCGTGCTCGGTCCGCTCGTCGCCCGCTGCGGGAGCGCCCGGGTCGCCCTCCCGGGCGGGGACGCGATCGGGTCCCGAGGGCTCGACATGCACATCTCCGGCCTGGAGCGGCTCGGTGCCACCATCGTCAGCGAGCACGGTTTCCTCGTCGCCACCGCGCCCCGTCTCGTCGGGACGTCGATCTGGTTGGACTTTCCCTCCGTCGGCGCGACGGAGAACCTCGTGATGGCCGCCGTCCTCGCCGAGGGGACGACCGTCGTCGACAACGCTGCCCGGGAACCGGAGATCGTCGATCTCTGCTCGATGCTCAGCGCCATGGGTGCCCGCATCGACGGCGCCGGCACCTCGACGATCACCGTCGAGGGGGTGGATGCGCTGTCCCCGGTGTCCTACACGACCGTGCCCGACCGCATAGTCGCCGGGACGTGGGCGATCGGTGCGGTGATGACCCGGGGGGACGTGGTCATCGAGCGAGCGGTGGCCGATCACCTGACCGTCGCCCTGGACAAGCTGACCGACGCGGGGGCGCACGTCGAGGAGCTGTCCGACGGGCTGCGCGTGGCCATGGAGGGACGGCCGCGGTGCGTCGACGTCGTGACGTTGCCCTATCCGGGGTTCCCGACCGATCTGCAACCCATGGCGGTGGCGCTCGCAGCGGTGTCGACCGGAACGGCGCTGATCACCGAGAACGTCTTCGAGGGTCGCTTCATGTTCGTGAATGAACTCGTCCGCCTCGGGGCCGACGTGCGCACCGACGGCCACCATGCCGTCGTACGGGGCCGGGAACGGCTGTCCAGCGCCCCGGTGGTGGCCACCGACATCCGTGCCGGCGCCGGGCTGGTGCTCGCCGGACTGGTGTCGGACGGCGTGACGGAGGTGCAGGACGTCCACCACGTCGACCGCGGCTACCCCGATTTCGTCCAGCAGCTGCGGGGCCTGGGAGCCCAGGTGGAGCGGACGACCCGCCCGGGCTGACTCAGCCGGGGCCCGGGAACGTGACGGCCAGGGCCCGGGCGCGATCGGCGTCCTCGCGGAAGACGAGCACATCCGCCCGGTGCGCGGCGGGATACCGGACGGTCGAGCGGATGCCCGCCTCGGAGAGCACCGCCCGGAGCGCCTGCGCGGACTCGCGGCGCGACAGGGTGGCGATCCGGGTCAGCAGGCCGTCGTCGGGCCGTTCGGGCGCCGGCGTGCGGCCGTAGCCGGTGCCGAAAGCCCACCTCGTGAAGAGGGCCAGCCCGGCCAGGACGGCGAAGGCGATGACCGGCTCCACCAGGTGGTGCAGGTCGGCTCCCGCTGCGATCGACATGCGCCCTCCCGTCCGTACCCGCCCGAGTGTGCCACCGGCATCCGCCGGGGGCAGGCCGGGCCGCCCTGTCCCTACTGGCGGGTAAGGCACCCTAGAATCCGCAAGCATGCCGTTCCCCTCGACGCCGGAGGAGCGTGACCGCCCCTGGGTCATGCGCACCTACGCCGGCCACTCCTCGCCCGCGGAGTCCAACGCGCTGTACCGGCGCAACCTGGCCAAGGGTCAGACGGGCCTGTCGGTCGCCTTCGACCTGCCGACCCAGACCGGTTACGACCCGGACGACGAGCTGGCCGTCGGTGAGGTGGGCAAGGTCGGCGTCCCGGTCACCCACATCGGCGACATGCGGGCGCTCTTCGACGGGATCCCGCTCGACGAGATGAACACGTCGATGACGATCAACGCTCCCGCCATGTGGCTGCTGGCGCTCTACCAGGCGGTTGCGGAGGAGCACGGGCACGACGTCTCCCAGCTCGCCGGGACGACGCAGAACGACATCATCAAGGAGTACCTGTCGCGGGGCACCTACGTCTTCCCGCCCGGGCCCTCGATGCGGCTGATCACCGACATGGTGGCCTACACGGTCACGACCATGCCGAAGTGGAACCCGATCAACATCTGCAGCTACCACCTGCAGGAGGCCGGGGCGACGCCGGTGCAGGAGATCGCCTACGCCCTGTCCACCGCCGTCGCCGTCCTGGACTCCGTCCGGGACTCCGGCCAGGTGCCGCAGGAACGCTTCGGCGAGGTCGTCGCGCGCATGTCCTTCTTCGTCAACGCGGGGGTCCGCTTCGTCGAGGAGATGTGCAAGATGCGCGCCTTCGGCCGGCTCTGGGACGAGCTCACGCAGCAGCGCTACGGCGTCGAGGACCCCAAGCACCGCCGGTTCCGCTACGGCGTCCAGGTCAACTCCCTCGGCCTGACCGAGGCCCAGCCGGAGAACAACGTCCAGCGGATCGTGCTCGAGATGCTGGCCGTGACGCTGTCCCGGGACGCCCGCGCCCGGGCGATCCAGCTCCCGGCGTGGAACGAGGCGCTCGGCCTGCCGCGGCCCTGGGATCAGCAGTGGTCGCTGCGGCTGCAGCAGGTGCTGGCGTACGAGACGGACCTGCTGGAGTACGACGACCTCTTCACCGGGTCGATCGTCGTCGAGCAGAAGGTGGCTGAGCTGGTCGAGGGCGCCCGCGCCGAGATCGCCCGCGTGCAGGAGATGGGTGGTGCCGTCGCCGCCGTCGAGTCCGGCTACATGAAGGGCCAGCTCGTCGGCTCGTTGGCCGAGCGGCGCCGACGGATGGAGAGCGGCGAGGACGTGGTCGTCGGGGTGAACCGGTTCGAGGGCACCGAGCCCAGCCCGCTCACCGAGGACCTCGAGACCGCGATCATGGTCGTCGACCCGGCGGTGGAGAACGCGGCCCAGGAGGCCGTTGGGAAGTGGCGCGCCGAGCGGGACCAGGCCGCGGCCGACGAGGCGCTCGGCGCCTTGCGGGAGGCCGCCGGCACTGCCACGAACCTGATGGCCGCCACCCTCGACTGCGCTCGAGCGGGCGTGACGACGGGGGAGTGGGCGGGGGTGCTGCGGGAGGTCTTCGGCGAGTACCGGGCGCCCACCGGAGTGGCCGCCGCGAGTGGCGGCGGCGAGGCCGACGAGACGCTGACGGACGTCCGGGAGCGGGTCCGGGCCACCGGTGAGGAGCTGGGCGGCCGGCTGCGCTTCCTGGTCGGCAAGCCCGGGCTCGATGGGCACTCCAACGGCGCCGAGCAGATCGCCGTCCGGGCCCGGGACGCCGGCTTCGAGGTGGTCTACCAGGGCATCCGGCTCACGCCCGCTCAGATCGTCTCCGCGACGGTGGAGGAGGACGTGCACGTCGTCGGGCTCTCGGTGCTGTCCGGCTCGCACCTGCAGGTCGTCCCGGCCGTCCTCCAGGGCCTCAAGGACGCCGGTCTGGACGACGTCCCGGTCGTCGTGGGCGGGATCATCCCCGACAGCGACGCCCGGCGGCTGCGCGAGCAGGGGGTGGCCCGCGTCTTCACCCCGAAGGACTTCGGGCTCACCGAGATCATGAGTTCGGTCGTGGACGTTATCCGCGAGGCCAACGGACTGGACGAGAAGGTGCCGGCCCCGGCCTGACCGCCGGCAGCGGCGGACCGAACCGGGCCGGCACGCCGGGGGAGTGCAGGACGCTGTCGGGAGGTCCGGTCGCGGGGTCGAGCCCGGCCGCGGCCAGCAGCGACTCGTCCAGCTCGAGCAGCTCCGCGTCGTGGAGGGGCCACTCGTCGTGCTCGTTGGGCCAGTAGACCGCACCGTGGCGCCCGGGTCGGTGCAGGCCCCACCGGGCGGTGAGGAAGCGGGCAACGGGGTCGACGTCGGTCAGTCGTTCCCCGACCCGGACGACGACGTCGCCCCGCGCGCCGCACGGGCCGGGCCAGCGCCGCCGCGAGGTGTACGCCAGGACGTCGCCGGCCCGCTGGATCCGCATCCGCGACCAGCAGTAGGGAAGTCGGGCGGCCCAGCGCGCGGCCAGCACCGGGAACAGCCGTTCGGCTTCGAGGGAGCGGAACACGACGCCGCGCCGGCCCTGCTCGTCCACGGAGTACAGCCGTACGTTGGTCTCGGCGAAGGAACCGAGGTACGGCATCCCGGGCGCCCCGAGGAAGCCGATCCGCCGCATGCGGAACGGGATCAGCCCGACGTAGGTCGCCCCCTGGTGGACGTCGGGCACGGTGCCGGGAGGCAGCAGCGCCGCCACCCGCTCCGGGTCCACCGCCCAGTGCAGGAAGGTGACGTCTCGCCAGTGCTGGGTGAACACCGTGCGGCCGGCCGGCCTGGGCGCGGTGGGGGTGAGCGGTTCGGGGGTGGGCACGGCTCCAGCCTCCCCGCTCCGTGCCGCGCGGCCCGGCCGGTCCGTTGCACGGGGCAAAGCGCCGTGGTGGAGTCGCGTCATGAGCGGCGACGGAGCCCCCCGGATCGAGCGGAACGACACCGGCGTCGTCCGGATCACGATGACGCGGCCCGCGAAGCGGAACGCGCTGTCGCGCGAGCACCTGGCCCAGTTGCTGACCGCGATCGACGAGGTGGGCGGCAGCGACGCGACCGGCATCGTGCTGGCCGCCGAGGGGCCCGTGTTCAGCGCCGGGCACGACTTTGCCGACGTCGCCGGCGCGCCGTTGCCCGAGGTCCGCAGCCTGCTGGCGCTGTGCACCGACGTCATGCAGACCATCCAGGACGTGCCGCAGGTCGTCCTCGCCCGGGTGCACGCACTCGCCACGGCGGCCGGCTGCCAGCTCGTGGCCTCCTGCGACCTCGCCGTCGCCGCCGAGTCAGCGGGTTTCGCCGCCCCCGGCGGCAAGGGTGGCTGGTTCTGCCACACGCCGATGGTCGCGATCGCCCGCAACGTGGGGCGCAAGCGGGCGATGGAGCTGGCGCTGACCGGCGACGCCATCGACGCCGCGACCGCCCTGGAGTGGGGCCTGGTGAACCGGGTCGTGCCCGACGACGAGCTCGACGCGGCGGTGGACGACCTGATGGCCCGTGCCACCCGCGGATCGCGGACCAGCAAGGCGTGGGGCAAGCAGACGATGTACGCGCAGCTGGACCGCCCGGAGCGCGACGCGTACGCGACAGCGATCGAGGTGATGGCCGCCGCCAGCCAGATCCCGGGCGCTCGGGAGGGCATGGCCGCTTTCCTGGAGAAGCGCCGCCCGGTCTGGACCGACTGACGGCGCCCGGTAGCGTCGGCGCCCGTGCGCCTGGTCATCGCCCGCTGCTCCGTCGATTACATCGGTCGGCTCACCGCCCACCTGCCGATGGCGACCCGCCTCCTGCTGGTCAAGGCCGACGGGTCGGTGTCCATCCACGCCGACGACCGGGCCTACAAGCCGCTCAACTGGATGACGCCGCCCTGCTCCCTCAGGGAGGAGCTCACCGACGGAGCGGGCACCTGGACGGTCACCAACAGGGCCGGCGAGCAGCTGATCATCACCATCGAAGCCGTGGAGCACGACCACGCCCACGAGCTCGGCGTCGACCCGGGCCTGCAGAAGGACGGCGTGGAGGCCGAGCTGCAGCGGCTGCTGGCGCTGCACGTCGAGACCTTCGGCCCGGGTTGGTCGCTGGTGCGTCGTGAGTACCCGACCGCCATCGGCCCGGTCGACCTGCTGTGCCGGGACGCCGCCGGCGCAGTGGTGGCCGTGGAGATCAAGCGCCGCGGCGAGATCGACGGCGTCGAGCAGCTCACCCGGTACCTGGAGCTGCTCAACCGCGATCCGCTGCTCGCCCCGGTCAAAGGAGTGTTCGCCGCGCAGGAGATCAAGCCGCAGGCCCGCGTGCTCGCCCACGACCGGGGCATCGACTGCGTGACGGTCGACTACGCCGTCCTCAAGGGGACCGACGACCCCTCCACCCGCCTCTTCTGATCGGGGACGCCGGCGGGTGAGAGACTTCCGTCAACCGGCGGACCGTTGAGGAGTGACAGCGTGGCTCGAGAACTGAGCGAGGTCGGCGTCGTCGGCCTGGGCACCATGGGTGCCGGCATAGTGGAGGTGCTCTCCCGCGCGGGGCTGTCGGTGACGGCCGTGGAGATCGACGACGAGGCCGTGGCCCGCGGGCGGGCGCACCTCGAGCAGTCCACCGATCGCGCGGTGAGCCGGGGCAAGCTCGACCCGGCCGAGCGGGACGCCATCTTCGAGCGGATCCGGTTCAGCACCTCCCTGGAGGCCCTCGCCTCGGCCGAGCTGGTCATCGAGGCGATCCCCGAGCGCATGGAGCTCAAGACCGAGGTCTTCTCGGCGCTGGACAAGATCTGCCCGCCGGACACGATCCTCGCCACCAACACCTCCAGCCTCTCGGTCACCGAGCTATCGGTGTGCACCGGCCGGCCGAGCAAGGTGATCGGGATGCACTTCTTCAACCCGGCACCGGTGATGAAGCTGGTCGAGGTCGTGCGCACCGTCGTCACCGAGCCGTCGGTCGTCGAGGACGTCGAGGCGCTGGCGGCCCGCCTGGGCAAGGTGGACGTCACGATCGGCGACAAGGCGGGCTTCATCGCCAACGCGCTGCTGTTCGGCTACCTAAACCACGCCGTCTCGATGTACGAGAACCGCTACGCGACCCGCGAGGACATCGACGCCGCCATGCGGCTGGGCTGTGGGCTGCCCATGGGCCCGCTGGCGCTCATGGACCTCATCGGCATCGACACCGCCTACGAGATCCTCGACACGATGTACAAGCAGTCGCGCAACCGGCTGCACGCCCCGACGCCGGTGATCAAGCAGATGCGGACGGCTGGGCTGCTGGGCCGCAAGTCCGGCCGCGGCTTCTACAGCTACGCCGAGCCGGGGTCCGGACAGGTCGTGCCCGACGCGGCCACCCCGGTCGAGGGCAGCGCCAACGAGGGCGCCCGGCCGGTCCGGGCCGTCGGCGTCGTCGGCTCCGGGACGATGGCCGCCGGGATCATCGAGGTCGTCGCGAAGGGCGGCTACGACGTGCTCTTCGTCGCCCGCGCACCGGAGAAGGTGGAGGCGGTCCTCAAGTCCCTCACCAAGTCGCTGGACAAGGCCGTGCTGCGGGGCAAGCTCGACGAGGCGGACCGGGACGCCGTCCTCTCGCGGGTCCAGGGAACCACGTCGCTGGACGATCTGGCCGACCGCGACCTGGTCATCGAGGCGGTCGTCGAGTCGTTGCCGGTGAAGGAGGCGCTGTTCTCGGCGCTGGGTGACATCGCCAAGCCCGGTGCAGTGCTGGCCACCACCACCTCCAGCCTGCCGGTCATCGAGTGTGCCAAGGCCAGCGGCCGGCCCGAGGACGTCGTGGGCATGCACTTCTTCAACCCCGCGCAGGTGATGAAGCTGGTGGAGGTGGTCTCCACGATCTCCACCGCGCCCGACGTCGCCGCCACCGCGCACGCCGTCTCGGCGCAGCTGGGCAAGCACGCCGTGTCCTGCACCGACCGGGCCGGGTTCATCGTCAACGCGCTGCTGTTCCCCTACCTCAACGACGCGGTGAAGATGCTCGAGGCCCACTACGCCACGGCCGACGACATCGACGCGGCCATGAAGGTCGGCTGCGGCTACCCGATGGGGCCCTTCGAGCTGCTGGACGTCGTCGGTCTGGACGTCTCGCTGGCGATCGAGCGGGAGCTCTTCACCGAGTTCCGTGAGCCCGGCTTCGCGCCCGCGCCGCTGCTCGAGCACCTGGTCACGGCCGGCTACCTGGGGCGCAAGACCGGCCGCGGCTTCCGGGACCATGCGTCCCGCTGAAGCGGCGAGCCACTAGCAGTGCCCCGTCGGCCGCGGGCCGGTTCTCGCCGGTCCGGCCGCGAGCCGGTCCGCCGTCCCGAGGTGGTCGAGGAGGCGGCCGACGGGGACTGGGTGGTCCGGCCGCTGACGGGTGCGTCGACCGGCAAGACCTACCGCTGTCCGGGCTGCGTCCAGGAGATCCGCCTCGGCACGCCGCACGTCGTCACCTGGCCCGCCTACGCGCGGGACAGCGACCTGGACCCCTGGGACACCGACTCCGCTGCCGACCTGCGCCGGCACTGGCACACCGCCTGCTGGCGGGCGCGCGACCGGCGACGCTGACGTCGGCTCGGACAGGCGTCGTCACCGGGCAGTCGTCGTCAGCCGGTAAGGACGGTGCTGACGACGACGTTGTCGCGGTAGCTGCGGGCGTCGGAGTCGAACTCGCCGCCGCAGGTGATCAGCCGCAGCTCGGCCCGCGGCGTGGGGCCGTACACCTGCTCGGTGGGGAACGCGTCCTTCCGATGGCGCTCGACCGACATGACGGTGAAGGCGACCGTCGTCCCGTCGGCGCGGTCGACCAGCACCTCGTCGCCCGGCTCGAGCTCCGCGAGCCGGAAGAACACCGCCGGGCCTTCGTAGGAGTCGACGTGACCGGCGATCACCGCCGGCCCGGTCGCGCCGGGGATCGGGCCGCCGGTGAACCAGCCGGCCTCCGCGAAGTTCGTCGGGGGAACGAGAGCGCGGGAGCCGTCGACGCCGAGGCGCGCGAGATGGCTGTCCACGTCGATGGCGGGCACCCGCACCCGGGTCGGGGCGGGCCGGTCACCGACCTCTTCGGTGCCCGCTCGGAGGGACACCGGAACCGGGGCCTCCGACGCGCGCGTCGGGGGCGCTGCGGAGGTCGACGAGGGCAGCACCAGGGACAGCAGGCCCGCGACCCCCGCCACGGCCGCGACGAGCAGGCGGATCGCGACGAGGGCCCGCCGGCGCCGTGCGGGGTGCCGTGGGGCCTGGTGGCGTCCGCCGTGTCCCGCCGCGGTCACGCCCGATGAACGCCGGGCCGGTGGCGTCCGCGACCGCTGCGGAGCATCAGCGCACCGACGCCGGCCACGGTCGCTCCGGCGCCCAGGGTGGCCAGGGCCAGGGAGCCCGAGCCGGCCGCGCCGCCCACGCCGGTCTCGACGCCACCTTGAGGCACCACGCCCGGGCCGGCGGCGTCCAGGACCGCCTGGACTCTCAATCCGTCGGCGTCGTCGAGGACCACCAGGCTGTACACCGAGCCCGCTTCGAGCGCGACCGGCAGAGCGGCCGGGTCGCCACCCTCCGCCGCGACCCGCAGTCCGGTGGAGCCGGCCGGCACGTCGACGTAGTCACTGGTGGCGGCGAACCGGAGCTTGGAGGCGACCGCCGTGCCGTCCTGCAGCGCCACGTCGAGGGTCTCGGCGTTGGCCGCACCGGCGAGCACCCGTACCCGCGCCTTGCCCTCCTGCGGCGGAACGAGCTGGTCCTCGATGATCTCCAACCCCAGGTCGGCGAAGAGGCCGACCCCCGCGACGGTCCGTGCCGTGCCCTCGCCGACCTCGACCGTCGTGGACAGCACGGGCGGAGCGCTCTCTTGGGCTCCGGCCTCGCGCATGGCCACCGTGTACTCGCCGGGGGGCACGTCCTGGTAGTCCGAGACGGCGCCGTAGGCGACGCCGGCCATGACGACGCCCGCGTCCGGGACGGCGACGGAGTCGACGTAGACGTCGACGGCCGGGGTGTCGGGGGAGAGGTGCGCCAGGCGCAGCAGGCCATTGCCGGCGCTCTCGGCCGCCTGCGCCGTCCCACCGGTCAGGCCGGCGCCGGCCACCAGTGCGGCCACGGCCGCAGTTCGCACAACTCGTCTCATGGCATTCCTCCGAGGATTCCGAGGCGCCCGGGCGCCGTCGATCCGTGCCGCCCTACCCGGGGGAGCGCGCCCACACCTGCACGCCGCGGCGTGTCCGTCGCAACACGCCCGGTGACCTTCGGTCAGGGGGTCGCGGCGGTGACCACGGCATCGGGTGCCGGGACGTAGTGGAAGCCTACGAGGACGCCCTCGTCGGTCGTCTCCACCGTGTCCGGCGCGAAGGGCGGGCGCTGCGCCTCCAGGAAGGCAACCAGCTGCTCGGCGGCCGGGGCGCCGGGCGTCAGCGGCTCGCCGCGCGCCTGGTCGACCAGCAGCCAGCGTGCCGGTGGGCCGTCGGCCGGCTCGCCGGGCACCGGCGGGAAGTCGGCCACGTGCACGTCCATCCTGCTGACCAGCCCCGCGAGCAGGCCGAGCAGGCGGGCGTCGACGTCAGCGGTGCGCAGGACATCGGCCGCCCGGCCGGTCGCACCGGCGACCGGGTTGGCCAGGACGGCCGCCGCGAGGTCCCGGCGCCGGTCCAGCTCCGCGGCCGTCGGCCGGCCCGGGGCCGGGTCGACGACGGTCAGCGCGTTGCCGTCGGACTCGAAGCGAGCCAGGACGAGCGCGTCCGCCGGAGGCCGGTCGTCGACCACGCGCAGCGCGCCGTCGGTCTCCTCCGCTGCCAGCCGGTCGGCCAGGCCGGCGTCCTCCAGCGCCGTGCGCAGCTCTCCGGCCGCGGTCAGCGGGGTGTCCTCGGAGGTCTCCCGCTGGAGCCACGCGGCCACGTCCGGAGCCGCCGTGGCGACCCCCGGATCCGGCGAGCCGGACCCGTTCCCGGATCCCGCCGCCCACGGACGCACCAGCAGCAGCGCGGCTCCGCCGACCACGAGCAGGACGGCGATCAGGGCGGCCCAGCGCGCCCGTGGGGGAGGGGCGCGGTGCGCTCCCGCCCGGCGACCGGTCCGAGCCCCGACCGCAGGCGGCTCGCCGTCCAGGCCCGGGGTGGCGCTGCCCCCGGCCTCGTCAGGGAGTGGCGGCATCACGACTCGATCGTCCCGCCGTCCGGAGCTGGCTCACCGCGGCGCGGCGGGGCGGGTGCCGGGGGTCAGTGGGCCTCGACCGGCTGGTCCATCGCCTGCTTCGGCGGAGCCTGTGGCACCGCGGTGGAGCCGCCCGCAGGCGCACCGGCCCGCGGCGGCAGCGGCAGCTGGCGGGTGGTCTCCGGATTGCCCTGCTGGGCGGCGGACGAGGCGGCACCCTGCGCGGGCGCCTCGGCCCGGGTGGGCTGCCGGGCCGCGGCCGCCTCGCCCTCGGCCCGGATCGGCTGGGCAGCCGGCTGGGGCGGCTGAGGAGACTGGGGCTGAGTCGCCCGAGGGGGTGCCGGCGGCTGCGGACGCTGCTCGGTCTCCGGCGCCCGCGTCTGGCTGCGGTCGGAGAGGTCGGGCAGGTTCCCGAGCAGCTGACGAGCCTGCAGCAGCCGGCCGGTGAGCTCGTCGCGCACCTCCCGGATGGCCTGGGCGCGTGCCTCGGCCTCCGCGACGAGCTGGGCCGCGTGCTGCTCGGCCGCGGCGACGCGCTGGCGGGCCGCCTGGGTGGATACGCGCTCGCGCTCCTCCTCGGCGCGGGCCGCCTCCACGCGGCGGGACCGCTGGGCGATGTCGAAGTCCTCCTCGACCTTGGCCCGCCGGGCCTGGGACTCGGCGTCGAGGCGCGCGACCCGCTCCTGGGCCTTCGCCACGAGTTCGTCGGCCCGGAGCTGAGCCGTCTGCCCGATCTGCTCGGCGTTCTGGCGCGCCTCGGCCAGCATGCGCTCGACCTCCGCCTGGCCGGCGGCGTGCCGCTCGAGGAGGGCGCGCTCCTCCGCGGCGGTCTGCTCGCGGACCGCCTGGGCGTCGAGCTCCGCGGCCCGGCGGATGTCGGCGGCCTCCTCCTCGGCCAGCTGCAGCATGTGCTGGATGCGCTCGCTGATGTTCTCGAAGGTGGGGGCCGACGCCGTGGCGGCCTTGCGGCGGAGCGACTCGATCTCACCGTGCATCGCCGAGAGCTGGCTGGCGAGGGCGGCCGACCGGCCCACGGCCGCGTCACGGTCGGCGAGGGCGATCCGGAAGTCGGCCTCGAGGCGCTCGATCGTGTCGGCGACCTGGCTGCGGTCGTAGCCCCGCAGCACCACGTCGAACGAGTGCTGGGCCGCATGAGTCGGCTGCAGGTCGCGGCGGGGATCGGTCATAGGGGTCATCCTCGCAGACGGCGGAACGCGGGTTCAGCGTGTCGGGCGGAGTCGGGGCATCAGGCGTCCCGGCCGTCACCTGGGTCCCGCTGTCCGGGGGGTTAGGGCCAGGTGCCGGCCAGCATCCCGGAGCGGGTTCGGGAGTGCCGGTGCCCGGCGGGACTCCAGGGGTCAGATCCCGCGGAACCGGTTGATCGCCTCGAGGTGCCGCTCGCGCTTCTCGGCGTTCCGGACGCCCAGGCCTTCCTCGGGAGCGAGGGCGAGCACGCCGACCTTGCCCTGGTGCAGGTTGCCCTTGACGTCACAGGCGGCCTGCCCGACGTCGTCCATCGCGTACACCTTCGACAGCGTCGGGTGGACCAGGCCCTTGTCGATGAGCCGGTTGGCCTCCCACGCCTCCTTGTAGTTGGCGAAGTGCGACCCGACGATCCGCTTGAGGTTCATCCACAGGTACCGGTTGTCGTAGGAGTGCATATAGCCGGTGGTGGATGCGCAGGTGACGATCGTGCCGCCCTTCTTGGCGACGTAGACGCTCGCACCGAAGGTATCCCGACCGGGGTGCTCGAAGACGATGTCGACGTCGTCCCCGCCGGTGAGCTCCCGGATCTTCTTCCCGAGGCGCTGCCACTCCTTGGGGTCCTGGGTGTCCTCGTCCTTCCAGAAGCAGTAGTTCTCCTCGGAGCGGTCGATGACCAGCTCGGCGCCCATCGACCGGACGACGTCGGCCTTCTCCTGGTTGCCGACGACGCAGACGGGGATGGCGCCGCCGTTGAGGGCCATCTGGGTGGCGTACGAGCCCAGGCCACCCGAGGCCCCCCAGATCAGGACGACGTCGCCCTGCTTCATGTTGGCGCCGTTGTGGCTGACCAGCTGCCGGTAGGCGGTTGAGTTGACCAGGCCGGGGACGGCGGCCTCCTCCCAGGTGAGGTGACCTGGCTTGGGCATGAGCTGGTTGCTCTTCACCAGCGCGAGTTCGGCGAGGCCGCCGAAGTTGGTCTCAAAGCCCCAGATCCGCTGCTGGGGGTCCATCATTGTGTCGTCGTGGCCGGCCGGGTCCTCGAGTTCCACCGACAGGCAGTGCGCGACGACCTCGTCGCCGGGCTTCCACCTGTTGACGCCGGGGCCCACGCGGAGGACGACGCCGGCGAGGTCGGAGCCGACCACGTGGTAGGGCAGGTCATGCCGCTTGGCGAAGTCGTGCAGCCGGCCGTAGCGCTCGAGGAAGCCGAAGGTGGACACCGGCTCGAAGATCGACGTCCAGACGGTGTTGTAGTTCACCGACGACGCCATGACCGCCACGATGGCCTCACCGGGACCCAGTTCCGGAGTGGGCACCTCCTGGACGTGCAGCGACTTGCGCGGGTCCTTCTCCTTGGTCGACAGGCCCTCGAACATGTCTTGCTCGTCCTTGCGGACCACGACCCCCCGGTAGGACTCCGGCACCGCCAGACCCTGCAGGGCGTCGAGCGAGTCGCTGAGGATGGCGTCCCTGATGTCGTTCACGCGGATCTCCCGGGTCGTTGTTGGCGCGGAGGAGCGGGCGGAGCGGTCGGGCGGATGTTAACGATGGGTAACCGGATGGTCGAGGCCGGCCCACGACTCAGTGGCCGGGATCCCCCGCCGGCTCGACCAGCTCCACGAGGACACCGCCGGCGTCCTTCGGGTGCACGAAGTTGACCCGGCTGCCCGCGGTGCCGCGCCGGGGGGCGTCGTAGAGCAGCCGGAGTCCCCGCTCGCGGAGGGTGGCGGTCACCGCCTCGACGTCGGCCACCCGGAAGGCGAGCTGCTGCAGACCTGGCCCCGACCGGCCGATGAACTTGGCGATCGTGGACTCGGGCGTCAGCGGCGCGAGCAGTTGGATGCGGGTCTGCCCGTCGCCCACCGCGAGCATCGCCTCGCGCACACCCTGCTCCTCATTGGTCTCCTCGTGCACCGAGTGCACCCCGAAGGCCTGCGCGTAGAAGGCGATCGCCTCGTCCAGGTCGGGGACGGCGATGCCCACGTGGTCGATGGTCGTGAAGAGCTCCGCGGGCAGACCGGTCTCAGCCAGGCGGTCGTCGGTGGTCATCCGGGCATCCTGCCGCACCCATCCGCCCGCGACAGACCGCGTGACCCGGATCACAGCGGGCCCGGAGCCCGTCGCGGCCAGCAGGCAGGGCGGGCTCCCGGACGGCGCGGCTCAGCGGGCGAGGAAGCCCAGCAGGGCGCGGTTGAACTCCTCCGGATGGGAGGCGTTGATGCCGTGCGGTCCGCCCTCGATGACCACCAGCTCGCTGCCCGGGATCAGCTCGTGGGCACGCTTGCCGCTCACCTCGAACGGCACGATCGCATCGGAGTCGCCGTGGATGACCAGCGTGGGCACCCGGACCTGGGCCACGTCACGCCGGAAGTCCGTCCGGCCGAAGGCGGCGATGCAGTCCAGCGTCCCCTTCGGTGAGGCGAACTCAGCGATGTGCAGCGCGTACTGGCGCTGCGGCTCGCTCACCGCCCCCGACTTGCTGCTCAGCACGCCCTTGCCGCCCGCGTTGAAGAAGTTGGCGGTGAACCCATCGAGAAAGGCGATCCGGTCGGCGCGGACGCCGGCCTCAAACTGCTCGATCGTCGCGTCGTCCAGCCCGCCCTCGGGATTGTCGTCCGACTTGTAGAGGTAGGGCGGAACGGCTCCGGCCAGCACGGCCCGGGACACCCGCGCGGTCCCGTGCGTGCTGATGTAGCGGACGACCTCGCCTCCGCCCATCGAGAAGCCGACCAGGACGACGTCGGTGAGGTCGAGGTGTTCCAGCAGGGCGTGCAGGTCGGCGGTGAACGTGTCGTAGTCGTACCCCGACCACGGCTGGGACGAGGCCCCGAAGCCTCGCCGGTCGTAGGTGATCACCCGGTGGCCGGCCTCGACGAGGGGTTGCACCTGCGCCTCCCACGACCGCCCGGAGAGCGGCCAGCCGTGGATCAGCACGACGGGCCGGCCGGTGCCGTGGTCGTCGTAGTGGAGTTCGATCGGGTTGCCGTTCTCGGAACCGACGGGCAGCCGGGGCATGCGGTCCTCCTGAGGTATGGGGAGCGGACCCGTTGCGCACTACCCGGTTGAACACCAGCTAACCCTGAGGGCTCTGGTGCGGGGCAATGCGTGACGGCGCTCCCTGCCCATTCCCGGGCCAACGCTCGGCGTCCTATCCTTTAAGCAGAATTACCGAAGGACCCGTGCCGCGCCTTTCCGTTGCGTGCGGCTGCTCGATTCGGCGGCCGCCACAGCCGGCGGCCCGGCACTGGAGGCATCATGTCCCGTTCGGTCATCGTCAGCGGCGCCCGCACCCCGATGGGCCGCCTGCTCGGCTCGCTCAA
>JALYMS010000215.1 GCA_030773535.1 Actinomycetota bacterium
TGGGACAGGTCGCGGCCCGAGCTCTCCGACAGGGGGGTCAGCAGGTCCGACAGGGTGGTGTTGCCGTACTCGTGCCGGCGGAAGTAGCGCTGCACGCCGGCGAGGAACTGGTCCTGGCCGACGTAGGCGACCAGCTGCTTGAGCACCGAGGCGCCCTTGGCGTAGGTGATGCCGTCGAAGTTGACCTCGACCGCGGCCACGTCGGGGATGTCGGCCGCGATCGGATGGGTGGAGGGCAGCTGGTCCTGCGCGTACGCCCAGGCCTTCTCCGTGTTCGCGAACGTCGTCCAGGCGGTCCTGAACTCGGTCGCCTCGGCCTGGCACAGGGTGCTGATGTAGGTGGCGAAGGACTCGTTGAGCCACAGGTCGTCCCACCAGCGCATCGTGACCAGGTCGCCGAACCACATGTGCGCCAGCTCGTGCAGGACCGTCTCGGCGCGGCGCTCGTAGGTGGCCCGGCTGACCTTGGAGCGGAAGACATAGTCCTCCAGGAACGTCACCGCTCCGGCGTTCTCCATCGCCCCGGCGTTGAACTCGGGCACGAAGAGCTGGTCGTACTTGTCGAACGGGTACGGGTAGTCGAAGACCCGGTGGTAGTAGTCGAAGCCCTGCTTCGTGAGGGCGAAGAGCTCCTCGGGGTCCAGGTACTTCGCCAAGGAGGCCCGGCAGTAGAGGCCCAGCGGGATCCCTTCGTGGGAATCGGTCACCCGGGCGTACGGGCCGGCGATCAGGGCCACCAGGTAGGTCGAGATCCGCTTGGTCGGGGAAAAGTGCACGAGCTGCGAGCCGGCCGGCCCGGCCTCGATGGTGCGGCCACCGGTGTTGGAGACCACCTGCCAGTCGAAGGGCGCGACCACGTGCAGCGTGAAGCTGGCCTTGAGGTCAGGCTGGTCGAAGCAGGTGAACATCCGCTTGGCGTCGGCCGGCTCGAACTGCGTGTAGAGGTAGACCTGCCCGTCCTCCGGGTCGGTGAATCGGTGCAGCCCCTCCCCGGTGTTGGAGTAGCGGCAGTCCGCCGTCACCACCAGCGTGTTCTGCGCGGCGAGGCCGGGCAGCGGCAGCCCGCCGTCCTCCGTCCAGGTCCTCACGTCGAGCTCGGTGCCGTTGAGCGTGGCCGAGGAGACCGTCTCGGCGATCAGGTCGACGAACGTGGCCGCCCCGGGTTCGCGGCAGGTGAAGTCGACGGTCGTCGTCGACCGGAACGTCCCGGTGCCCGGATGCCCGGCGCCGTCGGTGACGTCGAGCTGCACGTCGTAGCTCTGGATGGTCAGCAGCTCGGCGCGCGCAGCGGCGTCGGTGCGGGTCAGGTTGGGTACGGCCACGTGGGGGAGCTTCCCACGAGGGGAGGACGGAATTCCCGGGCGCCGTCGCTCGAGTGCGGCGCGACGGGAACAAGCCGTTCCCGACGGGGATTGGCATGCACAGCAGGGCCGCCGCGACGGGTGCGCCCCCAGATCCCAGGAGGACCCATGACCGAAGCAGTGCAGAGCGCCCCCGCGAAGGCCCGCGTCGACTTCTGGTTCGACCCACTGTGCCCGTGGGCCTGGCTGACCAGCCGCTGGGTCCTCGAGGCGGCGAAGGTGCGCGACATCGACCTGCACTGGCACGTCATGTCGCTCGCCGTCCTCAACCGCGGCCGGGACCTGCCCGAGGACTACCAGAAGACGATGGAGAAGGCGATCGGCCCGGTGCGCGTCGCCGTCGCGGCCGCACAGCAGCACGGGGACGACGTCCTCGGCGACCTCTACACCGCGATGGGCACGCTGCGGCACCACGAGAAGCTGGAGCTCGACGAGATCGTCGCCCCGGCACTGGAGCGGGTCGGACTTCCGGCCGAGCTCGCGGCAGCCGCAGAGTCCACCCAGTTCGACGAGGCGCTGGAGAAGAGCCACCACGAGGGCATGGACCCCGTCGGCGACGACGTCGGCACGCCCGTGATGCACATCGACGGCGTTGCGTTCTTCGGCCCCGTCATCAGCAAGGTCCCGACCGGGGAGGACGCCGGCAAGGCCTTCGACGGCGCCGTCCTGCTGGCCAACCTCCCGGACTTCTGGGAGCTCAAGCGCACGCGCCTCTCCGGTCCGAACATGGACTCGGTGCCGGCCGACGCCCTGGAGCTCACCACCTCCCGCTGATCCCCGAGGGGCCAAAAGCACGCTTTTGGTCCCCGGGTGGGATCCTCGCCCGGTGCCGCACCCTGTCCGTTCGCGGATCCTGATCACCGGCGCCAGCTCTGGCCTGGGCGAGGGGATGGCCCGGCGGTTCGCCGCCATGGGCCGAGACCTGGCCTTGGCCGCCCGCCGCACCGATCGGCTGGACGCGCTACGCGGGGAACTGCTCGCCGCGCACCCCGGGATCCGGGTGGAGACGGCGGCGATGGACGTCGACGACCCCGAGTCCGTCGCCCGGGTCGTGCCCGAGCTCGTGGGGCGCCTGGGCGGGTTGGATCGGTTCGTCGTCAATGCGGGCATCGGCAAGGGCGCGTCGATCGGCACGGGCAAGGCAGAGGCGAACCGCGCCGTCCTGCACACCAACGTCCTCGGCGCGCACGCCCAGTGCGAGGCGGCCATGGAGGTCTTCCGGGCGCAGGGCGCCGGGCACCTCGTGCTGATCTCGTCGGTCGCCAGTGTCCGCGGCATGCGGCAGACGCGGACGGCCTACGGCGCCAGCAAGGCCGCGGTGAACGCCCTGGCGGAGGGCATCCGGTCCGACGTCTGGGGCACCGGGATCACCGTGACGACGATCCTGCCCGGCTACATCGCCACCGAAATCAACGTCGGCCGCCGCGGTCCGTTCACCGTCGACCTCGATACCGGCGTCGACGCGCTGACCGCCGCCATCGAGCGCGAGCCCGTGCGGGCCTACGTGCCGTCGTGGCCGTGGCGGGCCATCGGCGTCTTCCTCCGCCTCGCCCCGCTCCCGGCGATCCGCCGCTTCACATGAGCTCTAGAAGCTGATCCGCATGGGGCGGCCCCGGGCGTCGCGGCGGTCGTCGCCCACCGACTCCGCCCGCCCGTCGGCGATCCGCTGCGCCGACCACGCGGCCGCGCACGCGTCGAGCGCGTCCACCGCCGGCATCCATGCCGGTACGCCGGCCAAGGCGTCAAGCACGTCCATCGCCGCCTCCAGCGCGCGCATGCGCTGGGCGAGACCGGCGACGGAGGCCTTGCGGTCGGCCACCCGCCCGTCGAGCGCGCGAAAGGACACCTCGGGGTGGACCTCGTGCACCCGCGGGTCAGGCGGGTCGCCGAGGGCGTCGTCGAGCGAGCGGATGGCGGGCATCAGGCCGAAGGTCTGCCCGACAGCGAGCGCCCGGACGCCGCGAGGGACAGCGACCGCGCCTCGTCGTAGGCGCTCGCGCGCAGGACCGGGCGGACGGGGGCGGGGAACACCGATGAGGCCGCGCCGACCAGCCTCCGGCGCGCTGCGACGTCGCAGGCGCGGACGCCGTCGTCAGACAGGCCGATCGGCATGTCGATGCCGACCACCGCGACGTCGGGGACGGCGAGCACGGCAGCGGCGTCCTCGAGCACGACGAGGGTGACCGTCCGGCCCTCCAGCCGGGCGGCGACCCAGCGCCCCTGCCACCCATCCACTCCGAGCACAGCCACGGGAGGAGCCTGTCAGACTCGCCGCCGTGCGCGTCTTCATCGGTACCGATCACGCCGGCCTCGAGTTCAAGGAGCACCTGAAGCGGGCGCTGGCCGACGCCGGCCACGAGCCCGTCGACTGCGGCGCCTTCGAGTACGACGCCGAGGACGACTACCCGCCCTTCTGCTTCGAGGTGGGTGAGCGGACCGTGACCGAGCCCG
>JALYMS010000216.1 GCA_030773535.1 Actinomycetota bacterium
CTCGGGGGCGCCTGCAGTCCGGGGAAACGTCCCTTGAGCTGGTCCACCGTGGCCAGGGTCTCGTCCACCGACAACGTGGTCTGCGACAGCCAGACGACCTTGTCCGGGTCGCGGACCTGGACCTTGGCCACGTCCTCGGCGCCGTCCACCAGCTGGATGTGCGACGGCGCCTCTCCGGCGGTGCCCTCGACCTCCTCGTGGCCGCGGTGCCCGATCAGCAGGATGTCGAAGTCGTCGCGGGCGAACCGCTTGGCCTCCTGATGCACCTTGGTCACCAGGGGACAGGTGGCGTCGATGGTGCGCAGCTGCCGAGCGGCCGCCTCCTCGTGCACCGCCGGGGAGACCCCGTGCGCGCTGAAGACGACGACCGAGCCCTCGGGCACCTCCTCGGTCTCCTCCACGAAGATCGCCCCGCGTCGCTCGAGCGTGGCCACCACGTGCTTGTTGTGGACGATCTGCTTGCGGACGTACACGGGGGCGCCGTGGATCTCCAGCGCCCGCTCCACGGCCACCACCGCCCGGTCCACACCGGCGCAGTAGCCCCGGGGATCGGCCAGCAGGACGCGTCCGCGCTGATCAGCCATGACCCCATGGTAGGTGCGGAAACGGCGGGACCCGCCGTCCCTCGACGGTGGCACAGGACACCACCACCACCCGGGTGGTCCTGCCGGAGCCGCGATGCCGCTGCAGAACTTGTGAGGCACCCTGTGGCCATGGCCCGACAGATACCTGAGATCGTGCGCGCCGCCGCCGGGCTGGCCGCCACCGTGCTGGACGAGGCGCGCAAGCTGCCCGAGACGCTGCCGGGCCTCCCCATCCGGATCCTCGGCCTGGCCATGCAGCAGGCCATGAGGGTCCAGCAGCAGTACGCCGGACTGGTCGCCAGAGGGGACGAGGTCTTCACCGGGCTGCGCGGCGACGACGAGCCGGGCCTGGCCACCTTCGACGACGACGAGGTCGTCGAGCAGTCACCCGCGACCGCGAACGGTCTCCGGAACTCCGCCTTCGACCGGACGGAGGAGTCGGCACTCGTTGGGACTGCCTATCTGGACGAGACCGCCGTGGACTCGTTGCCCGCCGACCCGGCCGCCGACGCCGTCACCGCCGCCGTCGACGGGCTCGCCGACCAGGTCGAGACCGGTGAGCGGTCGATCGAGGACCTCGTGGACGAGGCCCCGGCCATCGCGGAGATCCTGGACGAGATCGCCATCGACGAGCTGGTGGACCAGGCGCCCACGCTCGAGGAGACCGCACCCTCCGTTGCCGCCACCCTGGACGCCGAGCCGACCGCCGACGTCGCCACCGTCGACGTGCTGACCCCCGAAGGGGACATCGCCACGGTCGATGCCACGGTCACCGACGAGGGCATCGCCGCCCCGGAAGCACCGGCCGCTCCCGCAGGGGACGACGCGACCGCCACGGACGAAGGCGGCACGCCCGTCGCCGTCGCGACGGCGGACTCCGCCGAAGCGAACGCCGACCCGGCCGACGCGACCGTGGACGTGCCGACTCCCGACGGGGGCGTCGCCACGGTCGACGCCACGGTCACCGACGAGGGCATCGCCGCCCCGGAGGCACCGGCCGCTCCCGCAGGGGATGACTCGACCGCCACGGACGAGAGCGGCACGCCGGTCGCCGCCGCGACCGGCGACGCCGCCGGGAGCAGCGATTCCTCCGGTTCACCGGCCCCCGTTTCCCCGCCCATCGACGGCTACGACAGCTTCTCGGTCGCCCAGCTCCGCGGCCGGCTCCGCGGCTACGCCCTGTCCACGGTTCAGGACCTCTTCGCCTACGAGGAGGCCACGCGGGCCCGCGCGCCGTACCTGAAGATGCTGCGTAACCGCCTGGAGAAGCTCGAGGAGCAGGCGGTCGAGTCCAGCCCCCTGGCCCCGCGAGGCGCCTGAGGCCTCCCGGGCAGGGCTCGGAAGCCGTCACCGGGGCATGGCACGCTCGGCGGCGTGACTGCGCCGTCGTCCCCGGAGGCCCCGTGGCCGGTCCGCACCGTCGCCCGCAAGGTCGCCGACTGGATCGGCCGGCTGGGCGAGGTGTGGGTCGAGGGCCAGGTCGCCCAGCTGTCCCGGCGCGGCGGTGCCGCCACGGTCTTCCTCACCCTGCGCGACCCGGCGGCCGACATGTCGGTCCCGGTCACCTGCCACCGCGACGTCGCCGACCGGCCCGGGCTCGACCTCACCGAGGGCGCCCGCGTCGTCGTCCGTGCGCGGCCGGACTACTACGTCGCCCGCGGCTCCTTCTCGCTGCGCGCCACCGAGATCCGCGCGGTGGGTCTGGGCGAGCTCCTCGCCCGCATCGAGCGGATCCGGCAGCTGCTGGCGGCGGAGGGGCTCTTCGACACCGCCCGCAAACGGCGCCTGCCCTTCGCCCCGGCGGTCGTCGGCGTGATCACCGGCCGGGACAGCGCCGCCGAACGAGACGTGCTGGTCACGGCACGGCGGCGGTGGCCCGCTGTCCGGTTCGAGATGCACAACTGCGCGGTACAGGGGCCCACGGCGGCGGTCTCGGTCATCGAGGGCCTGCGTCGACTGGACGCCGACCCCCTCGTCGAGGTCATCGTGGTGGCGCGCGGCGGTGGTTCCGTCGAGGACCTCCTGCCGTTCTCCGACGAGGGTCTCGTGCGGGCCGTCTCGGCGTGCCGCACGCCCGTGGTCACCGCGGTCGGCCACGAGACCGACACGACGCTGGTCGACCACGTCGCCGACGTGCGGGCCGCCACCCCGACCGACGCCGCCCACCGCATCGTTCCCGAGATCGGGGAGCAGCGGCGGCTGGTGGACGGGCTGCGGGTCCGGGCCCGCGCCCTGCTCACCGGCCGGATCGACCAGCAGGCCCGCTGGCTGGAGTCGGTGCGCACCCGTCCGGTCCTCGCCGCACCGGACCGCCTGCTGCACGGCCGCGAGGAGGACGTGCTCGCGCTGCGCAACCGCGCCCGCCGCACCCTCGTGCACCGGATCGACGGCGCCGCACGCGACCTGGAGCACGCCCGTGCCCGGGTGGCGGCGCTGTCCCCCGCGGCCACCCTGGAGCGGGGGTACGCCGTCGTCCAGCGCACGGACGGGTCCCTCGTGCGCGACCCGGCCGAGGTGGCCGACGACGAACGCCTGCAGGTGCGGGTCGCCGGCGGTCGGCTGCCCGTCCGCGTGGACCGCGCCGCGACCGAGGAGGATCAGCGACCGTGAGCAGCGCCGAGCCGACGACGACCTACGAGCAGGCGCGGGAGGAGCTCGCCGAGGTCGTGCGCCGCCTGGAGTCCGGCGGCCTGACGCTGGAGGAGTCGCTCACCCTGTGGGAGCGGGGCGAGGAGCTCGCGAACCTCTGCCAGCACTGGCTCGACCGCGCCCGCGAGCGGCTCGCGGCGGCCGGGCCGGCAGATCAGCCGGAGTAGGGCCCCACCGCTGCAGCCACCTCTTCGAGCTCGTCGTCCGACGCCGACCCGGTCACCACGACCGTGACCCCGCCGGAGTCGCGGGTGAGCGCGGTCTCGTCCCGCTCGGTGGTCGAGCGGGTCCAGGTCTCACCGGCGACGTCCACGGTGCCCTGCTCCTCGGAGCCGTCCAGCACGGCCCTGAGCGGACCGGCGCGGGGGTCGTCGCTGACGACGAAGCCGGCGTACTCCTGGGTGGGCGTCAGGTAACCGAGCTCCAGGGTCACGGGGTCCCCCTCCCCCGCATTCCCCGCATCGGTCCGCGCGCTTGTGACCAGGTAGTCCTTCCCCAGTCCGGTCGGGAGCAGCAGCGGGTATCCCGCCCGGGCGGCCGCCAGCTGCACGGTGCTCGACGGGTCCACCGTCCGGGTGCCCGCCTCGCGGTCCTGCTGCAGCGACGTCCACCACACGAGGACGCCGCAGATCAGCACGAGCGGCAGGATCGAGCGGATCATGTTGGCCGCGTTGAGCCGGTTGGCCCGTTGGATCGCAGGGTCGACGCCCGGCGCGGGGACGTCGTCCCCCGGGCTGGGTGGTCGCGAACTCGTCGGGCCGACTCCGGTCATGCCCCTAGGATCGCAGGAGAGCTGCCCCATCCCGCCGCCCAGCGCCGGTGCGGCCCTCCCGCCGGTTCGACCGGCGGTTGCGGCCGGTCGCGTGGGGCCGCCCTCCCAGGAGGTCCCGTGTCGCTGCCCGTTCCCGAAGCCCCGGTCCCGTCCAGCGGCTTCCGCACCGATCGCCCGGCACCCGACCGAAACCTGGCCCTGGAGCTGGTCCGGGTCACCGAGGCCGGTGCCATGGCCGCGGGCCGCTGGGTCGGACGCGGCGACAAGAACGGCGGAGACGGCGCCGCGGTCGACGCCATGCGGGCTCTCATCGGCACGGTGCGCATGAAGGGCGTCGTCGTCATCGGCGAGGGCGAGAAGGACGAGGCGCCGATGCTCTTCAACGGCGAGGAGGTCGGTGACGGCCAGGGTCCCGAGTGCGACGTCGCCGTCGACCCGGTCGACGGCACCACCCTGATGGCCAAGGGCATGCCTAACGCGATCGCCGTCATGGCCGTGGCCGAACGCGGCGCGATGTACGACCCGTCGGCGGTCTTCTACATGGAGAAGCTGGCCACCGGGCCGGCCGCCGCCGACGTCGTGGACATCACCGCCCCCGTCGCCGAGAACGTTCGCCGCGTCGCGAAGGCCAAGCACTGCTCCACCGGCGACGTCACCGTCTGCATCCTCGACCGCCCACGGCACGAGCAGCTCGTGCAGGAAGTGCGCGAGGCCGGCGCCCGGATCAAGTTCATCATCGACGGGGACGTCGCGGGGGCGATCGCCGCGGCCCGCGAGGGGACCGGCGTCGACCTGCTGCTGGGCATCGGCGGCACGCCGGAGGGCATCATCGCCGCCTGCGCGCTCAAGTGCATGGGCGGCGCGCTGCAGGGCAAGCTCTGGCCGAAGGACGATGCGGAGCGGCGGCGGGCGCTGGACGCGGGACACGACCTCGACCGCGTGCTGCACATCGACGACCTCGTCCGCGGCGACGTGTTCTTCGTCGCGACCGGCATCACCGACGGTGAACTCCTGCGCGGCGTGCAGTACCGGGCCGGGGGCTGCACGACCCAGTCGCTGGTCATGCGCTCGCGCTCGGGGACCATCCGCTCCATCGACAGCCTGCACTCGCTGCAGAAGCTGCGCGCCTACTCCGCGGTGCCGTTCGACTCGGAGGAGTAGGGCCCCGCGGGCGCAGTTCCGCCGAGTGCGCCCGGAGGACGGCGCTGTCATCTCTCCGCGAGCCGGTCGAGCAGCGCCCGCCAGCGGCTGGGCGACTGGCCGGGCGCCAGGCTGCGCAGCCGCAGGTCCCCGAAGATCGTGCGCCCGTGCACGACGACCAGCGGGGTCCGGTCAGTCGCCGCACCGGGGCGAGCTTGACCTTCCAGTCGCCGAAGACCGTCCAGCCGTGCAGTTCGGCCGCCACCCCCTCGGCGACGATCACGTCGACGTCGCCGAAGGTGGTGCCGAGGTACAGATCCATCCGGTCCACGTCGGTGCGCAGCCCTCGCAGGTCGATCCGGACGTCGCCGAACACCGTCGACACCTGGCGGGGGACGGACACTCCTGCGCTGAGCACGACGTCGCCGAAGACGCTCCGGACCTCGTCGGGCACCCGCGTCCCGACGATCTCGGCGCGGGGCGCGGCGTCGGTCGGGAGGTCGGCCAGCAGCACATCGGGTTCGGCGGTGGTCACCGCCGCATAGGCGGCCCTGCCCGCTGGCCGAACTCGTCGAGGTCGATGCGCCCTTCGCCGACCGCAGCCTGCAGGCGCACGACCGTGGCCTCGCGGTCGGCGTCGGAAGCGCGTAGGGCAGGCGGACGCTCCGGCAGCGCGTCGTTCGGCAGCGCGTCGTTCGGCAGCGCGTCGTTCGGCAGCGCGTCGTTCGGCAGCGCGTCGTTCGACGCGATGGGGAACCTAGTGGACCGACGCCCCTGAGTGGCACCGCCGGCCGTTCACTCCAGTTCGGTGCAGGTCGCCACGTCAAAGGGCTTGACGCGACCGCCGCAGGTGCCCCCGTACTCCTCGTACTCCGACAGCGGCGGGGACTCGTACAGGAGGTCGTCGCAGGCCTGGAAGTCACCGGCGAAGCAGGCATCCGCGTACTCGTCGAGAACCGGGTCGGGGCCCAGGTCGCCCGGGGGCGTGGCCGGGAACTGCTCCACGGGGCCGAGCGGTTCCTCCGCCATCCCGACGCCCATGCCAAGGCCCATGCCACCGGAGCCCGTCACGAACGCGACGGTGGCGATCAGGAAGCCTGCGACCCCTCCGACGAGCAGCGCACCGAGCGCCACCAAGGCGAGGACCAGCGGAGCCTTCGCCGTCGACCGCGGTTCCAGGACCGGCGCCGGCCAGGGCTGCGCCCAGGCCGCCGGGAGCGGGGTTCCGTGCGGCGGCGCTCCGTGCGGCGCCCACCCGTAGGGACTCTGGCCGCCCCCCGGCGGGAGAGGTCCCGGCCCGCCGGACGGCGCCGGCGGGGCGGCGGGAGCCGGTAGCGGCTCCTGCGCGGGCGGCTGCGGCGGCTGGGACACGGGTGCTCCTTGGCTTCGGCCGGGCGGCGGAGTCGGACGCTCCGCACGTCGGCCGCCCGGAAGAGGACCGGCACCTCGGCGTCGGCCGGCGAGGCTCTAGGGTCGCTCCGCGAGGACTGTAACCATCCACACACCGGGAGCAGAGCGTGGCCACCGAGCAGGACGCTGCGGAGTACCGCATCGAGCATGACTCCATGGGCGAGGTGCGGGTGCCGGCCTGGGCGAAGTGGCGGGCCCAGACCCAGCGCGCCGTCGAGAACTTCCCGATCTCCGGCACGCCGATCGAGCGGGAGCTCATCGCCGCGCTCGCGGCCATCAAGGGCGCGTCCGCCACGGTCAACGCCGACCTGGGCGTGCTGGACGGCGAGATTGCCGCTGCCATCACCGAGGCCGCCACCCGGGTGGCCACCGGCGAGTTCGACGAGCACTTTCCCATCGACGTCTTCCAGACCGGCTCCGGGACGTCGAGCAACATGAACACCAACGAAGTCATCGCCACTCTGGCCACCGAGGCGCTGGGCAAGCCGGTCCACCCCAACGACCACGTCAACGCCTCCCAGTCGTCCAACGACGTGTTCCCTTCGGCGATCCACGTCGCCGCCACCGGGGCCGTCGTCCGCGACCTCATCCCGGCGCTGCAGCACTTGGAGGCGTCGCTCGCGCGGAAGGCCGAGGAGTTCGCCTCGGTCGTCAAGAGCGGCCGCACGCACCTGATGGACGCCACCCCGGTGACCCTCGGCCAGGAGTTCGGCGGGTACGCCGCCGCCGTCCGGTACGGCGTCGAGCGCCTGCAGGCCTCGCTCCCTCGGATCGGCGAGCTCCCGCTCGGCGGCACCGCCGTGGGCACCGGGATCAACACCCCACCCGGTTTCGCGGCCGCCATCATCGACATGCTGGTCGCCGACCTCGACCTCCCGCTGCGCGAGGCGCGCGACCACTTCGAGGCGCAGAGCTCCCGAGACAGCCTGGTGGAGGCGTCGGGCCAGCTGAAGACCATCGCCGTCGGCCTGGTGAAGATTGCCAACGACCTGCGCTGGATGGGCTCGGGCCCCCGTACCGGGCTGGGCGAGATCTTCCTGCCCGACCTGCAGCCGGGCAGCTCGATCATGCCCGGCAAGGTCAACCCGGTGATCCCGGAGGCGACGATCCAGGTGGCCGCCCAGGTCATCGGGAACGACGCCGCCGTCACCTTCGCGGGGACCACCGGCAACTTCGAGCTCAACGTGACCCTGCCGCTGATGGCCCGCAACGTGCTCGAGTCGATCCGGCTGCTGGCCAACGTCAGCCGCATCCTCGCCGACCGCACGGTGGACGGGATCACCGCCAACGTGGAGCGGTGCCGCGAGCTGGCCGAGTCCTCGCCGTCCATCGTCACGCCGCTGAACAAGTACATCGGCTACGAGGAGGCGGCGATCGTGGCCAAGCAGTCGCTCAAGGAACAGAAGACGATCCGCCAGGTCGTCGTGGAACTGGGCTACGTCGAGCAGGGCAAGCTCACCGAGCAGCAGCTCGACGAGGCCCTCGACGTCCTTTCCATGACCCACCCCTGACGCCGGAAGGAGTGCGAGGGTGCGGAATCCACCCCTCGCACTCCTTCCGGCGCAGGGTCGGGAAGCACGCCGGGCTCATCAGCAGTAGCGTCCCCCTTCGTGAGCGACTCAGACGTAGCCCTGCGCTATTCCGGTGGAGAACTCCCGCTGCCCGTCGTGAAGGCGACCGAGGGCTCCGACGGCTTCGACACGAGCAAGCTGCTGTCGACGACCGGCAAGGTCGCCCTCGACATCGGCTTCGTCAACACCGCCGCCTGCGCCTCGGCCATCACCTACATCGACGGTGACGCCGGGATCCTGCGCTATCGCGGCTATCCGATCGACCAACTGGCCGAGCAGTCGAGCTTCCTCGAGGTCACGTACCTGCTGATCTACGGCGAGCTGCCGACCGCCGATCAGCTGGCCCACTTCGACCAGCGCGTCCGCCGGCACACCTTGCTGCACGAGGACCTGAAGCAGTTCTTCAGTGGGTTCCCGCGCGACGCGCACCCGATGCCGGTGCTCTCCTCGGCGGTCAGCGCGCTGTCGACCTTCTACCAGGACTCCCTGGACCCCTTCGACCAGGAGCACGTGGAGATCTCCACCTTGCGCCTGCTGGCCAAACTGCCGACCATCGCCGCCTACGCGTACAAGAAGTCGGTCGGCCAGCCGTTCCTCTACCCGGACAACTCCTGCGGTCTGGTCGAGAACTTCTTGCGCATGACCTTCGGTCTCCCTGCCGAGCCCTACGAGCAGGACCCCGAGCTGGTCAGGGCGCTGGACATGCTGTTCATCCTGCACGCCGACCACGAGCAGAACTGCTCGACGTCGACCGTGCGCCTGGTCGGCTCCTCGCAGGCGAACCTGTTCGCCTCGGTGTCAGCGGGGATCAACGCGCTGTTCGGCCCGCTGCACGGCGGGGCCAACCAGTCGGTGCTGGAGATGCTCGAGGCGATCCAGCGCGACGGCGGGGACATCCCCCGCTTCGTCGAGCGGGTCAAGAACAAGGAGCCCGGCGTCAAGCTCATGGGCTTCGGGCACCGGGTCTACAAGAACTACGACCCGCGCGCGGCGATCGTGAAGTCCACGGCGGACAGGGTGCTGGACAAGCTGGGCGGGAACAATCAGATGCTGGATCTCGCCCGCCAGCTCGAGGAGATCGCGCTCAGCGACGACTACTTCGTCGAGCGCAAGCTCTATCCGAACGTCGACTTCTACACCGGCCTCATCTACCGGGCGATGGGTTTCCCCACCCGCATGTTCACGGTGCTCTTCGCCATCGGCCGGCTGCCCGGCTGGATCGCCCAATGGCGGGAGATGATCGCCGACCCGAGCACCAAGATCGGCCGTCCGCGCCAGCTCTACACCGGCGCGACGGAGCGGGACTACGTCGCGCTCGACGCTCGCTGACAACCGCGCGCGACCGCCTCGCTCGACCCGGGCCGGGTAGTGCTCCGACGAGGAGCGCTACCCGGCCCGTCCGCGTTCGGCGCCCCGCCCCTACGGTGGATGCGCCCGCGCACACCTGGAGGTCTCCCGATGGTCGAGCAGCCCGGCGAGGACGTCCTCGTCGTGCCCCCGATCCCG
>JALYMS010000217.1 GCA_030773535.1 Actinomycetota bacterium
GTGTTCGTCGGCGCCGGGCTGACCGCCATCGCCCGCGCCGAGTCCCGCACCCTCCCGCCTGCCCAGCGGGCCCAGGCCAACACCCGGCAGGAACGCCTGGGCTTCCTCCGCGACGCTAACCGCAGCAACCCCGAGGGGCTGCGGACATGGCTGCGGCGGGCGGGCGAGGAGATCCTGCTCATTCGCGCTCAGCAGGCCGTCGCCGACTCCATCGCCGGCTGAGGACCTGCCCGCGGCAGCCCGGGCGACCACCGAGGGGTCAGAAGCACGCTCTCGGCCCCTCGGGGTTGGTCAGGCGCGGGGCGGGCCGGCGGCCGCGACGGCCAGTGGCAGCAGGACGGCGAGCAGCACGGCCACCAGCACGTAGGTCGAGGTCACGCCGATCATGGCGGCGAGCAGCCCCAGTCCGAGGGCGCCCGCGGCGGTACCGGCGTCGAACGAGGCGTTCCACATGGCGCTGGCCGACGTCGCTCCTCCCTCCCCTGCCCGGGTGAAGGCGGCCAGCAGGGTCAGGTTCTGGACCGCACCGAAGCCCGCGCCGAAGACCGCGGCCCCTACGAGGACCCAGGCGTTTCCCCCGACCAACCCCGCCGCCACGAGGGCCAGCCCGACCGCGCTCAGGCACAGCGCCAGTGGCAGGAGCCGGCGGCTGCCGCCCAGCCGGTCCGCCAGCAGGCCGGCCCGCCAGCGGGTCATCGCGCCCGTGACCCCGAACAGCAGCAGCGCCGCCGTCGCCACCGCCCCGTCGGGGCGCTCGATCGGCAGGAAGGTGACCAGGCCACCACCGGCGAACGTGACCACGAACAGCACGACCGAGGGCACGAGCGCCGCTCTCGCCGCGACGCGGCCGGCTCCGGCCGGTCCCCGGACCTCCTGCGGGGGAAGGGCCCGGACCAGCGCCGGGACCAGCAGCACGCCCAGGAGCGGGGAGGCCGCCAGCCAGGCCAGCCACCCGGAGTGCCCGTCGAGGATCAGCGCCACGCCCGCGGGAACGGCGGCCAGGTTCGGTATCGCGATCGCGAGGCCGTAGATGCCGATCGCCTCGCCGCGCCGCTCGGCGGGTGCGGCCTGCGCGGCCAGCGTCGCGCCCAGCACGGTCAGCACGGCGAAGCCCACACCGCGCACCGCTGACAGTGCGGAGAGCCAGAGGAGCCCGTCGTCGACCGCGTACAGCGGAGCCGGCGCGCCCAGCGCGATCAGGCCGGATACCAGCACGCGCGCCTGCCCGAACCGGGCGGTGAGCACCGGGACGACGGATTGCACGGCGATGGTGACCACGAGCAGCACGGCCGTGACGATCCCGGCGGTGCTCTCCCGGGCGCCCCCTGCGACGGCGTAGGCGGGAAGGGAGGCCAGCGTCAGGCTGTAGCTGGCAAACCCGAGCACGGTGAGTCCCACCAGCGCCCGCATGGCAGGTGACCGCCACAGCGACGCCTGCTCCTCGACCGCTCCCCCGCGCACGTTCTCCTCCTCGGACCGGACTCCGTTGCGCCTGAGCATGACCGGCGGTGCAGGTCGCGTGCCTCCCGGGTAGGCAGGGCCGGTGCCGCTGCTGACCGTGGGCCACGGACCGGAGGACCGGGACGGACTCGGCGCGCGCCTCACCGCGGCCGGCGTGGGCTCGCTGGTCGACATCCGCCGCTTCCCGGGTAGCCGCACCAACCCGGACGTCGGTCGCGAGGCGCTCGCCGGCTGGCTCCCCGCCGCCGGGATCGACTACCGCTGGGACGAGCGGCTGGGGGGGCGGCGCAGGTTGCCGCCTAGGGAGCCGGTGGCCGACGGCTGGTGGAGCGTCGCCCAGTTCGCCGCCTACGCCGCGCACAGCCGGACGGCGGAGTTCACCGCTGCCCTGGAGGAGCTGCTCGCCGAGGCGGGCGCGGCGTGCGTGGCCGCGATGTGCAGCGAGAGCGTGTGGTGGCGTTGCCATCGACGGCTGGTGGCCGACGTCGCCGTGCTCGGCCGGGCGGTGCCGGTGAGCCATCTGATGCCCGACGGCCGCCTGGTGCCGCACCGTCCGTCGGCGGGCGCCGTCCTCGGCGACGACGGCGCCGTGTGGTGGCCGGCGCAGTGACTACGGTCCGGGCATGAGCCGCCCCACCGCCGTCGTCGTCATGGGGGTGTCCGGGTCGGGGAAGACGACGGTCGCCGTCGAGCTCGCCCGGCGCATGCAGTGGGAGTTCGCGGAGGGCGACGACCACCACCCGGCAGCCAACGTGGCGAAGATGCGCGCCGGGATCCCCCTGGACGACGCCGACCGCGAGCCGTGGCTGCGGGGGCTCGCCGGGTGGATCGCCGAGCGGGAGCGGTCCGGCACCTCGTGCGTGCTGACCTGCTCGGCGCTCCGGCGCAGTTACCGCGACCTGCTCCGGCAGGGCAACACCTCGGTGTACTTCGCCTCCGTGGATGTGCCCGAGGAGGTGCTGATCGAGCGGGTGACCGCGCGCACCGGTCACTACATGCCGCCGTCCCTGCTGACCAGCCAGCTGGCGACCCTCGAGCCTCTGCAGCAGGACGAGCCCGGCGTCACCGTCCCCGGCACCGGCGACCCGGCCGCCGTGGTCGACGCGATCGTCGCCGCCCTCCCACAGAGTTGATCATCGTCTGCTTGCACGGTGACACGGCCGGGCACGGCGCGTCGTCGAGCACGCGGACGATGATCAACTCGGGATGGGGTCAGCCCATGTGCGGGTAGCGGTGGTCCCGCGCCGGCGCGAAGGTCTCCTTGATCGAGCGGGTGCTGGTCCAGCGCTGCAGGTTCTGCGGAGCGCCGGCCTTGTCGTTCGTGCCCGAAGCCCGCCCGCCGCCGAACGGCTGCTGACCGACGACGGCGCCGGTCGGCTTGTCGTTGACGTAGAAGTTGCCCGCCGCGTTGCGCAGGAAGTGCTGGGCGTGCGCGATCGCGGCCCGGTCCTGGGCGATGACGGCGCCGGTGAGCGCGTAGGGCGCCACCGACTCCATCTGGGCCAGCACGACGTCGTAGTCGGCGTCGTCGTAGACGTGCACGGCCAGCACCGGGCCGAAGTACTCGGTGCTGAACACCTCGTGATCCGGGTCGGTGCCCTCGACGATCGTCGGGCGGACGAAGAAGCCCTCGGAGTCGTCGGCGGTCCCACCGGCCACCACGGTCAGCGCGTCGTCGTCCTTGGCCCGCTCGAGGACGCCGGAGAGCCGGGAGAACGACTTCCGGTCGATGACCGCCCCCATGAAGTTGGACAGGTCGGTGACGTCGCCCATAGACAGCGCCTCGGTCTGGGCCACCAGGTCGTCGCGGAGCCGCCCCCAGACGCTGCGCGGCACGTACGCACGAGAGGCCGCCGAGCACTTCTGCCCCTGGTACTCGAAGGCACCGCGGATCATCGCGGTGCGCAGCACGTCGACGTCGGCCGAGGCGTGGGCGACGACGAAGTCCTTGCCGCCGGTCTCGCCGACGATCCGCGGGTAGCCGCGGTAGTTCGCGATGTTCTCGCCAACCGTCCGCCACAGGTGCTGGAAGACGGCGGTCGAGCCGGTGAAGTGGATGCCGGCCAGGTCACGGTCGGCCAGGGCGACCTCGGAGACGGGGATGCCGTCGCCGGGAACCATGTTGATGACGCCCGGCGGCAGCCCCGCCTCCTCCAGCAACCGCATCACGAAGTGCGCGGCGAACTGCTGGGTCGGTGAGGGCTTCCAGACGACGGTGTTGCCCATGAGCGCCGGCGCGGTCGGCAGGTTGCCGGCGATGGCGGTGAAGTTGAACGGGGTGATGGCGTAGACGAACCCCTCGAGCGGGCGGTGGTCGACGCGGTTCCACACGCCCGGCGCCGACCGCGGCTGCTCGGCCAGGATCTGGCGGGCGAAGTGGACGTTGAAGCGCCAGAAGTCGATCAGCTCGCACGCCGCGTCGATCTCCGCCTGGTAGGCGGTCTTGCTCTGCCCGAGCATCGTGGCGGCGTTCAGGGTCTGCCGCCATGGTCCCGCGAGCAGGTCGGCGGCCTTGAGGAAGACCGCCGCCCGGTCGTCGAAGGAGAGCGCCGCCCACCCGGGCGCGGCCTCCTTGGCGCAGCGGACGGCCTCCTGGGCGTCGGCGTGCGTGGCGTGCGCCGACGTCCCGAGGACGGCGGCATGCCGGTGCGGCTGGACGACGTCGAAGTTCGCGCCCCGCGCCATCCGCTGCCGGCCCCCGATCGTGGCGGGGAGCTCGAGCGGATCGGCGGCGAGGTCGGCCAGGCGCCGCTCCAGCTCCGCGCGCTCGGGCGAGCCCGGGGCGTAGTTCAGGACCGGCTCGTTGTGCGGGGCCGGCACCGAGGTGATGGCGTCCATGCGAGGACCTCCGGGAGGAGAGGGGCCTAAAGCACGCTTTTGGCCCTGAGGGTCAGGAGCGGGTGAGCAGGGAGCGGAGGAAGAAGCGCACGTTGGCGGGGCGCTCGGCCAGGCGGCGCATGAAGTAGGCGTACCAGTCGACGCCGTAGGGGACGTAGGCGCGCAAGCGGGTCCCGGCGGCCGCCAGCCGGCGCTGCTCGTCGGGCCGGATGCCGTAGAGCATCTGCACCTCCCACGAGTCGGCCGCTCGGGAGTTCTGCGCCGCCAGCTCGTGGGCCAGCGCGATCAGCTTCGGGTCGTGCGAGCCGACCATCGGGTAGCCCGGCCCGGCCATGAGGGTCTCCAGGCAGCGCGCGTAGGCAGCGTCGACGTCCCGCATCTTCTGGTGCGCGACGTCCGCCGGCTCGTCGTAGGCACCCTTGACCAGCCGCACCCGGGAGCCGGTCACAGCCAGGGCCTTCGCGTCGTCCTCGGTGCGGAACAGTGCCGCCTGGAGCACGGCGCCGGTGTCGGGGTGCTCCTTGCGCAGCTCGGCGAGGACCGCGAGCGTGGAGTCGACCGTGGTGTGGTCCTCCATGTCGAGGGTGACCGTCGTGCCCATCGCCGTGGCCGCCTCGACCACCGGCCGGATGAGCTCGAGGGCCAGGTCGTGCCCGTCGGGCAGCGCCTGGCCGAACGCCGACAGCTTCACCGACACCTCGGCGGCCCGCCCCAGCACCAGCGGTTCCAGCCCGGCGAGCACCTCCAGGTAGGCGTTTCGGGAGCGCTCGGCCTCCGACCGTTCGGTGATGTCCTCGCCGAGGTGGTCGAGGGTGACCGCGATGCCGTCGGCGGTCAGGGCGCGGACGACGCCCAGCGCGTCGGCCAGGGTCTCCCCCGCGACGAACCGGTCGACCACGCGTCGTGTGGCCAGGTTTCCGGTGACGAGGCGGCGCAGCCCCGGCCGGCGGGAGGCGGCGAGCAGGGCCTTCGAGCTGACCACGGGGCCTCCGACGGAACGGGACGGGACGACTCGACGCTAGGCAGCCCGGCGGCGAGAGGCCAGAGACACGCGTACAGGCTTACCCCTTTTGGCTGCCGGCGGCTGGCCGCTGTCGGGAGCCGGCGTCATCACGGCCGTTCTCGAGGAGGGCGCGGAGCTCAGGACCAGCGCCGGCCCCCCGACCGGTCACCTCGCCGTCGCGGTTCTGCTGCCGCTGGCCTCCCCCGGCGACCTGCGCCCGGCGACCGCCCTCACGGCGGCTGCCCTCGCCAGCCTGCCCCCGGGCAGCACCGCCGGGGTCTCCGCCGTGCGGCGGGGCGTGGCGGACCTGGCGGCGCAGTGGCGGAGGCTAAGGCTGCGGCCCGTCTCGCGACCGCTGTTCCGCGCTACTTCCCGGTGGCGCACTGGACGGAGCTCAACTCGTGGCGACTGGTCAGTGAGCTGACCGGTCCCGATCCCGCTGTCCTCCCGCTGCTGGCGGAGCCGGTGATGGCCGGACCGCCGAGGTGTTCTTGGACTGTGCGGGCAGCGCCGCGCGGGCGGCAGCGGCCCTGCGCATCCACCGGCAGACGCTGTACTACCGGCTGGCCAGGATCGGTGAGCTCACCGCTCTGGACCTAGCCGAAGGAGACGATCGGCTGCTCCTGCACGCCTCGCTCAAGGCGGTCCACCTGACCGGCAAGGCCTGACCGGCCGCTCCCGGCTCGTTCTCAGGACTCCCCGGGCGACCGGAAGAGCGGGTTCAGTCCGTCGTCGGGTGCGCCGCCTTCGGCGGGCAGGGGCCCCTCGTCCTCTGCAGCGCGGACCTCGGCGACGGTGTCGGCAGCCGGCACGACCGGCCGGCCCCCGGCGTCGCGCTCCAGGGCTGCCAACAGCCGCTCCTCGTCGGGCGCCAGGTCACCGGGGCCGAGGTGCCCCCCGGGCTCACCGGCGTCCGATCCCGATGCCATGGCCGAGTCCGGGGTGGGGTCGTCCGGCGCGATCGAGCTCATGGCTGTCCTCCTGTGTCGTGACCGGACGGGGGTAGGCAGACCGAGGTCCCGCCGACAGCCTCGCGGACACGCCGTCCCGGCGCAGGTCGGCGGCTCGGGCGGTGACCGGCGCGCTCACCGCGTCATCGCACCGCTGGCCGTGGCACCCCGGCGGCGCTGCGCCGGAGTGGCCCAGACGTCGACGAGCGTCACCGTTCGCAGCCGACGTTCGGCGATCAGCTCGAGCAACTCGCGGTATACGGTGGTCACGACCGGGTGGTCGGCGTGGCCGACGATGATCGCCTGCGCCGCGAACCACTGCCGGGCCGAGGCGAGCAGCTCCTCGGAACCGATGACCCAATAGTCGCCCAGCGTGCCGTTCCACATCGCGACGGTCGGGTGGCCGACGTCGGCCGCGATCCGGTCGATGCGCTCGTCCGTCGCCCCGAAGGGCGGGCGGAAGAACGGACTGTCGACGATCCCGAAGGTGCTGCGGAGGAAGTCGCGGTTCCGGCTGATCTCCTCGGCCACCTCGCGGCCGCCCAGCCTGGTGAGGTCAGGATGGGACCAGGTGTGGTTGCCCAGGGCCACCTGGCCGGACTCCACGAGTGGCCGCAGCACCGCGGCGTTGTCCTCCCACGAGCGGTAGCAGCCGTTCGGGAAGAAGGTGAGCCGGACCCCGGTGTCCACGGCGAGAGCCGCGAAGGCGCCGACGACCTCCGAACTCGTGCCGTCGTCGATGGTGAGCGCCAGCGAACTCCCGCGGCCGGGCAGCGCGTCGACCACGCCGGCCGGAGGAAGTGGGGCGCCTACGGCGGGAACCTCGCCAGCGCACTCGCACCCTCGACCAG
>JALYMS010000218.1 GCA_030773535.1 Actinomycetota bacterium
AGCAGCACCGGGGTGGCGGCCAGGCCGGCATCGGGGTCCTCGCGCAGGGCGCGGCAGACCTCGAGGCCGTTCATCCGCGGCATCATCCAATCGAGCACCACGAGGTCCGGGCGCAGCTGGCGGGCGGCGGCGAGGCCGGCCTCGCCGTCGGACTCCACGGACACCTCCAGGCCCATGCGGCCGAGGCGGAAGGCGACGAGGTCGGCGACGACGGGGTCGTCGTCGACGACCAGGACGTGGGTCATGGGGCTCCGATCACGGGGGGCGACACCTCCTCATCGGCCTGGACGGCGTGGAACTGAAGGGGCGCATGAGGAAAGTTGCGCACAACACGACGGCTCAAGGAAGCTGGTCGCCCGGCCAATCCCTGAACCGTGGCCCTCCCCGAGACCGACTCCACCCGCTCCGACGCGCGTCCGCTGCGCGCGCTGCTGCGCCGGCCCCTGCAGGTGGGTCTCGCGGCGCTCGTCGCCGTCGCCCTGGCCGGGTTGGGGTCGGTGCTGTTGGTGGTGACGCTGCTCGGCGAGCGCGTCGACCGGGCCAACGAGATGCTCAGCGCCCTGCAGGACGGGCACGTCGCGATGATCAACCAGGAGACCGGCCTGCGCGGCTTCCTGGTCACGCGCGAGGACCGCTTCCTGCAGCCCTACCGCAAGGGCGCGCGGGACCTGCGTGTGCTCGACCTCCGGCTGTGGGAGCTGGCCGACGGCGACGACGAGCTGGTCGGGCAGTTCCGCCGGCTGGAGCAGGCCCAGCACGACTGGCTCGAGGGGTGGGCGGAGCCGATGCTGGTCAGCCAGCCACCGGTGGGGGACACGACCGCGCTGGCCGGAGTTCTGGTCGCGGACAAGGCCCTGTTCGACGAGTACCGGCTGATCCAGGCCGACGCCCGCGCGATCGTCGAGGAGCGCCGCCGCGCGGTCCTCCGGTTCCAGGAACTCGTGCTGGTCGGGGGCGCGCTGCTCGGGCTCGCGGTGACCGGCGTGGTGGGGCTGGCCGTCCGCCGCGCCAACCGCCGGCTGGCCGGCGAGCTGCTCCCGCCCACCCAGCGGCTGCGCGACAGCCTGGCCGACCTGACTGCCGGCCGGCTCGACAGCCGCGTCGTCGAGTCCGGTCCCCTCGAGCTGAGGGACATCGCCGGCGATGTCAACCAGCTCGCCACCGCGCTGCGCGACCGGGACGAGCAGGTCGCGACCCGGGAACGGGAGCTCGTCGCCGCCCGCGACCAGGCCGAGCGAGCCGGGCACGCCAAGACCGCGTTCCTGGCCACCATGAGCCACGAGATCCGGACGCCGCTGAACGCGGTGCTCGGGCTGACCGACGTGCTACTCACCACCGGCCTCACCGACGAGCAGCGCGGGCACCTGGAAACGATCGCCGGGAGCGGCGACAGCCTGCTGACCCTGATCAACGACGTGCTGGACTTCTCGAAGATCGAGGCTGGCGAGCTGGACCTGGAGCGGGTGCCCTTCGACCTGCACGGCCTGGTCTACGACGTGGCGCACCTGCTGGCCTCGCAGGCCTCGGCCAAGGGGCTGGACCTGCTCGTGGACATCCCCGGCGACCGGCCGTGGCAGGTGCTCGGCGACGGCGCGCGGCTGCGCCAGGTGCTCACCAACCTGCTCGGCAACGCGATCAAGTTTACGCCTTCCGGCCAGGTGCTCATCGCGGTGAGCGCCGTGCCGCTGGCCGGCCGGGTGGCCTGCCGCATCGCCGTCACCGACACCGGCATCGGCATCCCGGCCGAGCAGCACCACCGGCTGTTCCGCTCGTTCAGCCAGGTCGACGCGTCCACCACCCGGTCCTACGGCGGCACCGGCCTGGGGCTGGCCATCAGCCGGCGCATCGCGCACGCGATGGAGGGCGACATCACCGTCGAGAGCGAGGAGGGCGTCGGCTCCACCTTCGCCGTCTCCGTCGTCCTCGACGAGGCGCCCGAGATTGCGGACGCCGACGGCGCCGTCAGCCTTGCCGGACGACGTCTCCTCGTGGTCGACGACAACGAGACCAACCTGCGCATTCTGGAGCACCAGCTCGACATCCTCGGAGCATCGAGCGTCCTTGCGACCAGCGGGGAGCAGGCGCTGCAGCTCGCGGCCGCCGACGGCGGCTTCGACGCCTGCCTCCTCGACCTGCACATGCCCGGCATGGACGGCGAGGTGCTGGCCGCCCGCCTGCGGGCGATCCCCGTCCTGGCGGGCGTGCCGCTGGTGCTGCTCAGCAGCTCGAGCACGCTCGAGCCGGCCCGGTGCGCCGCCTTCGCCGCCCGACTGCACAAGCCGGTGCGGCCCGAGCGGCTGCTGCAGGCGGTGCACGCCGTGCTGCAGCGCCCCGGCCGCCGGGCCGCGCCGGAGCCCGCGAGCACGCCGGCCGCCGCTGTCACCCGGCTGCGCGTCCTGGTGGCCGAGGACCACGCCGTCAACGCCCAACTCATCAGCCACTACCTGCGCCAGCTCGGGCACGACGGCACGTTCGTGACCGACGGCGAGCAGGCGGTGCAGGCCGTGCTCGGCGGCGAGTTCGACGTCGTGCTGATGGACGCCCAGATGCCGGTTCTCGGCGGCGTCGACGCGACGGCGGCCATCCGGCTGCTGCCCTGCCCGCAGCCGCGGATCATCGCGCTCACCGCCAGCGTCCTGGCATCGGACCGGACCGCCTTCCAGGCGGCCGGCGCCGACGACTTCCTCACCAAGCCGGTGCGCATGGCGGTGCTCGCCGCGGCGCTCGAGGCCTGGGCCCCGGCTCCGGTTCCGGCTCCGGCGGTTCCGGCGCCCGCCTGCGCGACCGGGGACGGCGACGTCCTGGACGCGGAGATCCTCGAGGAGCTGCGCGAGCTCGGCGATGAGGCGTTCACCCACCTCTTCGGCACCTATGTCGACAGCCTGCTCAGCACGGTGGAAGCGCTGCTGGCGGCGGCGGACGGCGGCGCCTGGTCGGAGGACGACGAACGCTCAGTGCCGCGGCTGGCGCACCGGCTCAAGGGCAGCAGCGCAGCCATGGGCGCCTCCCGGCTGGCCGGCATCTGCCAGCAGCTGCAGGTGCTCGAAGCCGCGCCGCCCGTCGAGGAGCTGCGCCGCACGATGGGCGAGCTGGAGGCGGAGACCCGGCGGGTGAGCGCGGCGGTCGCCACGCTGCTCGACGCCTGACCGCACCCGGTTCGGGCGGACGGCGGGGCTCCGGCCGTCCGCCTCCTACGATCGTCGGGTGATCGACCTGCGACTCCTGCGCGAGCACCCCGACCTCGTCCGTGCCAGCCAGCGGGCCAGAGGTGCCGACGAGTCCCTGGTCGACGCGCTGCTCGCCGCCGACGCCGCCCGCCGCGAGGCCGTCGCCCGCGCCGACGGACTGCGGGCCGAGCAGAAGACCGCCTCGCAGGCGGTCCGCGCGGCGAGCGCGGAGGAGCGCCCCGCCGTCCTGGAGCGGGCCAAGGCCCTGGCCGCGCAGGTCAAGGAGGCAGAGGACGCCCAGCGCACGGCCGACGCCGCGCTGCGCGCCGCCCAGCTGCCCATTCCCAACGTCGTCGCCGACGAGGTCCCGCCCGGCGGTGAGGACGACGCCGTGCTGATACGGACCGTCGGGGAGGTGCCCGACTACGACTTCGCCGTCCGCGACCACATCGAGATCGGGGAGGCGCTCGGCGCGATCGACATGGAGCGGGGCGCCAAGGTCTCCGGCGCCCGCTTCTACTTCCTCACCGGCCCCGGTGCGCTGCTCGAGTTCGCCCTCGCCCAGCTGGCCATCAGCCGGGCGGTCGCCGCCGGGTTCACCCCCGTCATCGCCCCGGCTTTGGTGCGGCCCGAGGCCATGGAGGGCACCGGCTTCCTGGGCGAGCACGACGAGGAGGTCTACCGGATCGAGCGGGACGACCTGTACCTGGTCGGCACGTCCGAGGTGGCGCTGGCCGGCATGCACTCGGGCGAGGTGCTCGACCTGTCGGCCGGGCCCAGGCGGTACGCCGGATGGTCCTCCTGCTTCCGCCGCGAGGCCGGCTCCTACGGCAAGGACACCCGCGGCATCATCCGCGTGCACTGGTTCGACAAGGTGGAGATGTTCAGCTTCTGTCCTCCCGACGAGGCGGCCGCCGAGCACCTGCGGCTGCTGGCCTGGGAGGAGGAGTTCCTCCAGGCCCTGGAGCTGCCCTACCGGGTGGTCGACATCGCCGCCGGTGACCTCGGCACGAGCGCGGCCCGCAAGTACGACATCGAGGCGTGGTTCCCCAGCCAGGGCACCTACCGCGAGCTGACCTCCACCTCCGACTGCACCACCTTCCAGGCCCGCCGGCTCAACATCCGGTTCCGGAACGACGAAGGCAGGCCGGAGATCGCCGCCACCCTCAACGGCACGCTGTGCGCGATCGCGCGCACCATCGCCTGCCTGCTGGAGGTGCACCAGCGCGCCGACGGCTCGGTGTACGTGCCGAAGGCCCTGCGTCCCTGGCTCGGTGGGGTGGATGCGCTCACGCCGGGGATGACGCTGAGCGCGGCCGTTCCACCGTCGGCCGCATGACGTCCGGCAGCCCGGCGGAGGGCCAAGAGCACGCTATTGGCCCTTCCGGGGACGACGGGGAGCCCCAGGTGCTCAAGGCGTACGGCGCACTGCCCGGCGCCGGGCAGGTGGTCGACGCCCCCGCGCCGGACGGATGGCGGCCGAAGCTCGTGGCAACCGACCTCGACGGCACCCTGCTGGACTCGGCCGGCGAGATCAGCTCCCGCACCCGCGCGGCGCTGACGGCCTGCTGGGACGCCGGCATACCGGTGGTCGGGGTGACCGGCCGCGGGCCGCGCCTGCTGGACAGCGTGCGCGTGGCCCTCGACGGGCGCGGCATCGCGGTGCTCGCGCAGGGCGGCTACGTCGTCGACCTCGAGCGGGACGAGGTGCTGCGCACGGTCGGGCTGCCCCGATCGGAGGCGGCCACGGTGATCGGAACCATCGAGGCGGTCGCCGGCGAGCTCATCGTCGCCGTGGAGGACGCAGCCGAGCAGGCGGAGGTGCGGGGAGGTGCACCCCGCCCCCTGCGGGTGCAGCACGGCTTCGACTGGCCCTATCCCGAGCCGGCGCACCTGCTGCCCCGCGACAGCGTGCTGCCCGACGGGCCCGTGCTGAAGGTCTTCCTGCGCTCGGCCAGCCTGGGCCAGGACGAGCTCCTGGCGCGGGCGAAGGAGGTCGTCGACCCGGCCGACGCCGAGGTCACCCACGCCGGGCTCGGCTTCATCGAGGTGCTGCCCCCGGGCATCACCAAGGCCAGTGGCCTCGCCGTCGCCCTGGAGCGGTACGGCGTCGGCTTCGGCGACGTGCTCGTCTTCGGCGACATGCCCAACGACCTGCCGATGATCCAGGCCGTCACGGAGGCCGGGGGCCGCGCGGTCGCCGTCGCCAACGCCCACCCCGCCGTGCGGGCGGCGGCGCCGGAGGTCACCAGCGGCCACGACGCGGACGGGGTGGCGCGGTATCTCGAATCGGTGCTCACCGATGTCTGACTGGCGTCCGCGGCTGATCGTCAGCGACATGGACGGCACCCTGCTCCGCCGCGACGACACGGTCAGCGAGGCGACCCTCGCCGAGCTGGAGCGCTGGCGGGCCGACGGCGTCCCCGTGGTGCTCGCCACCGGCCGGCCACCCCGGTGGATGCACGGGATTCGCGAGGTGCTGCGCTTCGGCACCGCGGTCTGCTGCAACGGCGCTGTCCTGCTGGACCTGGGGACCGGCCAGGTCCTGGACGAGGACCTGCTCGCCCCCGACGTGCTCCGGGAGGTCACCGCGGAACTGCGACGGCACCAGCCCGACACCTGGTTCGCCGTGGAGTACGGCGACCAGTTCCGCCACGAGCCGGTCTACCGGCCCCGGTGGGACGTGGACGCCCCCGGTGTCGAGGTGGCCTCGCTGGAGGAGATGGTGGCCGCCCCGGTGGCGAAGCTCCTGGCGCGGCACGAGTCGCTGCCGCGCGAGGAGTTCGTCGTCCTGGTGGAGGAGGCGGTTGGCGAGCTCGCGACGGTCACCAACTCCTCGGCGGACGCGCTCGCGGAGATCTCCGCGGCCGGGGTCACCAAGGCCTCCGGCCTGGCGAAGGTGGCCGCGCGGCACGGCGTTGATCCCGGGGACGTGGTCGTCTTCGGGGACATGCCCAACGACATCGCCGCGTTCGAGTGGGTGCGCGACCACGGTGGACGGGCCGTGGCGATGGCACACGCCCACCCCGACCTGCTCGCCGTCGCGACCGACGTCACCGGCACCAACGACGACGACGGATTGGTGACCTTCCTCGCTTCGCTATGAAATCGTCGGCCTCCGGCCGACACCGCGGCCAGGAGCCCTTCCCAGGCGCCGCTGAGCGGCTGCCCGTGTCCCCGCCGGGGACCCTCCGGGCCCTGCGCCGGGTCCACCGCTTCGCGGTTCTACAAGTACTGACCCCCGGTGGGGCGAACATCCGGCTGGCCGGCACCGTGCCCACCGGGCAGCGCCCTGCGCTTCATGTCCTCGAGCTGGGCGCGGGCGGCCATCTGCTGGGCGAACAGGGCGGTCTGGATGCCGTGGAAGACGCCTTCCAGCCACCCCACCAGCTGCGCCTGGGCGATGCGCAGCTCGGCGTCGGACGGCGTCTCGCCCTCGGTGAACGGCAGGGTGATCCGCTCCAGTTCGGCCCTGAGTTCCGGCGCCAGCCCCTCCTCCAGCTCGCGGATGGAGGCGGCGTGGATGTCGCGCAGCCGGTTGCGGCTGGCGTCGTCGAGCGGCGCGGCGCGCACCTCCTCGAGCAGCTGCTTGATCATGGTGCCGATCCGCATGACCTTCGCGGGCTGCTCCACCATCTCGCTGACAGCCGGCTCGCTGTCGGCCTCGGCCATCTGCCCCATCGGCATCGCGCCGACCGGGCGGCCGTCCGGGCCCACGACGACGACCTGCTGCGGGCGCTCGATGCCGTTTCCGGGGGAAGTCATGGCCCCATCCTGCCCCGTGGGTCCGACGGCTGAACGGGCGCGCTCAGTCGTCGGCCAGCAGGAGCACCTTGCCGATGTGCTCGCTCGCCTCGACCACCCGGTGTGCCTCGGCCGCCCGGGACATCGGCAGCCGCCGGTCGACCACGGGGCGGACTACTCCACGCTCGACGTCGGGCCAGACGTCGTGCCGCACGGCCGCGACGATCTCGGCCTTGCTGCCCGGGCCGGTCGCCGGCCGGGAACGCAGCGTCGTCGCGGTGATCGAGGCCCGCTTGCGCATCAGCTTGCCGAGGTCGAGCTCGGCCTTGGTCCCGCCCTGCATACCGATGGTCACCAGCCGGCCGCCCGTGGCCAGCGCGTCGACGTTGCGCCTCAGATACTTGGCGCCCATGTTGTCGAGGATCACGTGGACGCCCGCGCCGTCGCTCTCCTGCGCCACCCGCTCGACGAAGTCCTCGTCGTGGTAGTTGATACCCACCGAGGCGCCGAGCTCACGGCAGACGTCGAGCTTGGCCGCCGTCCCAGCGGTCGTGAACACGCGGGCACCGGCGCGGGCGGCGAGCTGGACGGCCATCGTGCCGATGCCGCTGGACCCGCCGTGCACGAGGAAGTTCTCTCCGCGGCGGAGCCCGGCGAGCAGGAAGACGTTGGACCAGACGGTGCACACGACCTCGGGCAGCGCCGCGGCGGTCGCGAGCTCCACGCCCGCGGGGCGGGGGAGCAGCTGCCCGGCAGGAACGGCCACCCGCTCGGCGTAGCCGCCGCCGGAGAGGAGCGCGCACACCTCGTCGCCCACGGACCAGTCCGTCACACCGGCCCCGACCTCGCTGATGATCCCGCTGCACTCCAGCCCGAGGACGTCGCTGGCACCTGGTGGGGGCGGGTAGAACCCCTGACGCTGGAGCAGGTCGGCGCGGTTCACCGCGGTGGCCACCACATCGACGATCACCTCGCCGGGCCGGCAGACCGGGTCGGGCACCTCGTTCCACCCGAGGACGTCGGGGCCACCTGGTTCGCGAATCGTCACCGCACGCATGGCTCGACCCTAGGGGAGCTGATCAGGCCAGCCGCTCGTACAGGTGCACGGTGACGTCGTCACCGGCCTGCTTGCCGAGCGCCGTCCGCAGGTCCTTCGTCACGGGCAGCTTGTGGGTGCCGTCGCCGAGGGCCATGAAGGAGCTGCGGAAGGGATGACCGTCGATCGTGCCGCGCACCTTGACCAGGCCGCGGGTACCGAAGCGCTCGGCCGACCCGTCCAGCTGCACGTAGGTCCAGCCGCCCTTCGCCGGGCTCTGCACGAGCGGGGCAGTGAACTCCAGATCCAGCGGGCCGGGGCTGCGGGGATCGATGGCCATCGTCGTCGTCCTTCCGTCGGGCGCTCGGAGCGCGTCATGGATAGGACGGCGCAGGCGCGGAGAACTCATCGGCCCCGTCCGCGC
>JALYMS010000219.1 GCA_030773535.1 Actinomycetota bacterium
GACCGACACCCGGACGCAGCAACCCAGGCCTTCGAACGGCACTTCTGCTACCTCCACGAGATGCAGCAGCGCGCGCTCTCGGATGCTGACGCCGAGACCGTGCCGGTCCTCGACATCCCGGCAGACTCGAGTCCGGCGTCACCGCCGTTCACGCAACCGCTCCAAGAAGCCAGCCGGTTGACCGTCCGGAGGAGTCAGATACCAGGTGACCGCCGGGAATCTAGTCACCGGTAGCACGAGTACCACCATCGTCGCTCGCGCTCACGGACCTCCCCGGACCCGGGGAGCTCGGGTGGGTATCCCCAAGCCATTGGGTAGTGCGGAAACCATGCAGATCGACAAGGAACAGGTACTGGAGCTACTGCGCTCGAAGGGCGAAGAGGAGCGGGCCGAGCAGGCCCAGCGGGAGCTGCCCGACCAGATGGACACGGACCAGCACGCGGACCTGCTGTCCGGCTACGGTCTCGGGCCTCAGGAACTCATCGCGAAGCTCGGCGGCGGCCCTCTCGGCGGACTGACCGGCCGCTGAGGCAACGTAGCTGCGGCAGCTAGGCTCAGCCCGCCGACTCATCGAGGGCAATCGCCAGAACCAGGGCCGTGTGCCGGTGCGGCGCGGAGATGTCGCCGATCAGGTCCTCTATTCGCTGCAGTCGGCCGTAGAGGGTTTGGCGTCGCAGCCGCAGCGCCTGCGCCGTCTGCACCTTCGACGAGGCGTAAGCCAGGTACACCCGCAGCGTCCGCACCAGCTCACTGCCGTGCGCTGCGTCGTAGTCGAGCAGCCTGCCGATCTCCTCCTGCACCAGCTGGCGGGCCAGTGGTCCGTCACAGACGCCGGCGAGCAGCAGCCGGGCCGTCATGTCCGCCGCCGACACCACCCGGTCACCGTCGCTGGTGAGCGCCTGCGCTGCCCGGGCGCGGGCAATCGACCGGTCGACGTCCTCCAGCCTGCCGACCACCGTCCCGGTGACCACCCGCGCGGACGGTGGTCCGAGCGCGTCCACGGCGCGCAGCACCTCACGCGCGGCCGCGGTCACCGCCGACGTGCGGACGACGGCGACGACGTCCTCCCCGACGTCGGCGACCAGGGCCGTGCCGGGTGCCAGTGCGCCCGCCACCGCCCGGACGACGGCATCGAGTTCGTCCGCCGGAAGGTCGGTGATCACGAGCGCCGCGTACCGGCCGTCGGCCGTGAAAGGCAGCCCCAGCACGCGGGCACGGGCCACCAGCTCACCCGGCGCCCGCCAGCGCCGCTGCGTGAGGTCGTCGACGAGCTGGCGCCGCCGGACGTCGAGGTCGGCGCCGGCGGCCGAGCGGAGCAACGCGAGACCGAGCGCCTCGGCGCCGTAGCCGCACGCCGCGGGGACGAGCGGGTCGTCCGCGCGGGCGGGCGGCAGCACGGCCACGTGCCCCCAGAGGCGGTCGAGCAGGACGACGTCTCGGCGGGCCACCGGCCGGCCGCGCCGTCCTGACCCGTCCGGCCCCCCGCCCGCCGCGGCAACCAGCGCGCCCTCGGCGGTGGTGACGACCACCGGGGCGGACACCAGGTCGCACAACACGATGCTGAGCTCCTGGGGGCCGGCCCCCTCGAGCAGCGCATCGGTCAGCACCTGTCGGACGTCCCGCCCGCTGCGCTCCCTTCCCGCCGCGCGTTCCAGGATCGTGGTCTGCACGTGCTCGGTGATCTCGACAAACGGCACGACCTCCCGCAGGACCAGCAGCGGCAGACCGTGCTCGCTGCACGCGTCGACGAGCGCGCGCGGAGGTTCGGGGAACGTCCAGCCCAGCTCCAGCGCCAGCGCGGCCACCCCCCGCGCGGCCAGCGCCGCGACATAGGCGGCCTCACCCACCGCACCGCGACCGGTGATTCCCAGGCCGGTCGTGAGGAGCATCTCCCCTCCCCTGAGCAGGTACGCCGCCTCGGCCAGCTCACTGGTGTGCACCCAGCGCACCGGGCGGTCGAGCAGCTCCGCGCCGACCACCACCTGCGGGTTCGCCCGGCGAAGAACGTCCAGGGCGAGCACCTCGCCGAGCGTCATCGTCACGCCGCCGACCTCAGCAGGCGGGGGACGAAACGTCCAGTTGCAGGCGCGCAAACTGCACCACAATGTCCGTGGCGCTGGCCCGGGAAAGTCCCGACCATGACCTCCTTCGGGAGTTGGCGTCAGCGCAGTCGGCACCGACGGACAGCAGGAGGCGGGCCCGTGAAACCAGCTCCGTTCGACTACCTTGCACCGACCGGTGTCGAGGAGACCCTCGACGTCCTGCGGGAGTACGGCGACGAGGCGAAGGTGCTCGCCGGCGGTCAGAGCCTCGTGCCGATGCTGAACTTCCGGCTGGCCCGACCGGCCGTGCTGGTCGACCTCAACCGGGTGGCCGGCCTTGACGGGATCCAGGCCGAGGACGGGGCGTTGCGCATTGGCGCGACGACCCGGCAGCGCTCCCTCGAGCGCCACCTCTCCTCCCGCTCGGCCAGCGGCCCGGAGGACCTGCTGCGGCAGGCGCTCGGGTACATCGGACATCCGCAGATCCGCGCCCGCGGGACGGTCGGCGGCAGCCTGGCCCATGCCGACCCGGCGGCGGAGCTGCCCGCCGCCGTCAGCGCGCTGGGCGCCACCCTAGTGATCCGGCGCGCCGAGGGAACGAGGGAGGCGCCCCCGGAGGAGTTCTTCGAAGGCTTCTTCACCACCTCCCTCGCCGCCGAGGAACTGCTCACCGAGATCCGCGTCCCACGGTGGCCGGAGGGCACCCGCGGCGCCTTCCTCGAGGTCAGCCGCCGCCGGGGCGACTTCGCGCAGGTCGCGGTCGCCGCGGTGGTGACCGTGGCCGACGGCCGAATCACCCGGGCGGGGCTCGCCGTCGCCGGAGCCGCAGCGAGCACCGTGCAGGCGCACAGCGTCGTCGACGGGCTGGTCGGTTCCGAGCCCGACGCGGGGATCATCGCCGAGTTGGCCGGAAATTTTGCGGCCGAGCTCGACCCACCGCCGGACACCCACGGGCCGGCGGAGTACCGGCGCCACCTGGCCCGGCACCTGCTGGAGCGGGCGATCGCCCAGGCAACCGGGCTCGCCGGGCCCCGCGCGGCCTCGGCCGCCTGACCCCGAACCGACAGCGCACCCCGGACATTCAGCCCGGACCGACGAGCAGGCCGGGCGACGACCGGCCGGGAGAGCGAGCTTGCGATGGACGTCGACGAACGCACGACGGCCGACCACGTCGGCCTGCAGGACAAGACGATCACGGTGACGGTCAACGGGGACTCATACCAGCGGACGGTCCCGGTCCGGCGCTCCCTGGTTGACTTCCTCCGCGAGGACCTCGGCCTGACCGGTTCGCACGTGGGCTGTGAGCACGGCGTGTGCGGCGCGTGCACCATCCTCCTGGACGGCGAGCCGATCCGCGCCTGCCTGATGTTCGCCGTGCAGGCCGACGGGAGCGAGCTGACCACGGTGGAGGGGCTCACCTCGGGTGAGGAGCTGCACCCCATCCAGCAGGCGTTCTGGGACCACCACGGCCTGCAGTGCGGGTTCTGCACCCCCGGCTTCCTGCTCACGACCTACGACTTTCTGCGCGAGAAGCACGGGGCGAGCGAGCCGGAGATCCGGGAGGCGCTGTCGGGAAACCTCTGCCGGTGCACCGGCTACCAGGGCATCGTGCGCTCGGTCCAGGCCGCCGACGAGACGTGGGAGCGCTGACATGGGCGTGAAGATGGTCGGAGCCAGTGTGCGGCGCATGGAGGACCCGCGGCTGCTGCGGGGCGAGGCTGCCTTCGTCGACGACATCCGGTTCCCCGGGCTGCTGCACATGGCGGTGCTGCGCAGCCCGCACGCGCACGCACGCCTCCTGTCGGTGGACGTGAGCGCGGCCCGCCAGCTGCCGGGCGTCCTCGACGCCTTCTCCGCCGCCGACCTCGGGGCCGACCCGCCGGGCATCCCCTTCTTCTACAACCCGGAGTCCTTCCGCCCGGCACCGCAGTACCCGCTGGCCACCGACACCGTCCGCTATGTCGGCGAAGGCGTCGCGGTCGTCGTCGCCGAGAGCCGGCACGTCGCGGAGGACGCCCTCGAGCTCATCGAGGTCGAGTACGAGCCCCTCGAGGCGGTGGTCGACGCCTACGCCGCCATCCAGCCCGGCGCGCCGGTCCTGCACGAGAACGCCCCCGACAACGTGGCGGCGACGATGGTCTACGAGAGCGGCGACGTCGAGGCCGCCTTCGCCGGGGCCGATCGAGTCATCAGCAAGCGGCTGGACATGCAGCGCTACACCGGGATCCCGATGGAGACCCGCGGCGTGGTCGGGCACCGCGACGCCGTCACGGCAGAGATGACGATCTGGGCCTCCACCCAGTGGCCGCACACGATGCGCACCGTCCTGGCGGGAATGCTCGCCGTCCCGGCACGCTCGATCCGGGTCATCACGCCCGACATCGGCGGCGGCTTCGGGATCAAGGCCGACTTCTACCCCGAAGACTTCCTGGTGCCCTTCGCCGCCGGCCGGGTCGGCCGGCCGGTGAAGTGGATCGAGGACCGCAACGAGCACTTCCTGACCATCGCCCACTCCCGGGAGCAGATCCACGAGGTGGAGATCGCCCTGCGGGACGACGGCACGATCCTCGGCCTTCGGGCTCGGCACATCACCGACTGCGGGGCGTACCAGAGACCGCTGGGGCTGGTGAACGCCTCCCTGGCCGGGACGAGCCTCGCCGGCATCTACCGGGTGCCTGCGCTACGGGTGGAGGCGGTGTGCGCCTCCACGAACAAGGCGCCGGCATCGGCCTACCGCGGTGCCGGCGCACCGGAGGCCACCTTCGCGCGCGAACGCCTGCTCGACATCGTCGCCCGCGAACTGGGCATGGACCGAGCCGAACTCCGCCGCAAGAACCTGCTCACCCCCGAGGAGATGCCCTACGACACCGGGCTCGTGTCACTGGAAGCTGCCGTGATCCTGGACAGCGGAAGCTTCCCGGCCGCCTTCGAGCAGGCGCTGGACAGGGCCGACTACGCCGGCTTCGCCGCGCGCCAGCAGGCGGCCCGCGAGGAGGGCCGGCTCATCGGCATGGGCATCTGCGTCTACCACCAGCTGACCGGCACCGGCCCGTTCGAGGGCGGCAGCGTGCGGGTGGACCCGACCGGCGAGGTCACGATCAACTCCGGTGCCGCTCCGCAGGGCCAGGGCACTGCCACGATGCTGGCGCAGATCGCCGCCGACGAGCTGCAGGTGCCGCACGACACCATCAAGGTCGTCTTCGGGGACACCGGCCGGCTGGCCCACGGCATGGGCACCTACGCCAGCCGGAACGCGGTCATGGCTGGTACCGCGGTGGTGATGGCCTCGACGAAGGTGCGCGAGAAGGCACTGGCTCTGGCTGCTCACCTCGTGGAGGCCGACCCGTCCGACATGGTCCTCGAGGACGGCTACGCCCACGTCAAGGGCGTACCCACCACGCGGGTGAGCTGGGCGGAGATCGCGGCCGCGGCGACCCCGGGCGGCAACCGGCCCGAGGGGATGGATCCGGACCTGGAGTCGGTGCAGTACTTCGAGAACATGGCCGCCCCCTACTCCTACGGGATCCACATCGCCGAGGTCGAGGTCGACCCCGACACCGGCGTCACGACGGTCGGCCGGTACGTCGTCGTCAACGACGCCGGGACCATCGTCAACCCCCGCAACGCCGAGGGACAGATCGCCGGCGGGGTGGCGCAGGGGCTCGGCGGCGCGCTGATGGAGGAGCTGGTGTACGCCCCAGACGGGCAGCCGCAGTCGACGTCCTTCCTCGACTACCTGATCCCGGGCAGCCTCGACGTCCCCGACGTAGAGATCGGACACCTGGAGACGAAGTCCCCGCTGAACCCGCTGGGCGTCAAGGGCATGGGCGAGGGCGGCGCTATCGGCGGGCACTCCGCGGTGGCCAACGCCGTTGCCGACGCCATCGAGCACCTCGGCTGCACCGTCACCCGCACGCCACTCAAGCCGGCGACGGTCTGGGAGCTGATGCGATCAGCAGGTGCCGCGCCGGCCGTTGCCGGCACGACGGCGTGACGAGGCGCTCCGCCGCCGGCGGGGACGGTTCGCCTTCCCTCACCGTGCTGTCCGGTGGCACCGTGATCACGATGGACGGCGCCCGGCGGGTGCTGACCGACGGGGCGGTGGCCTTCACCGACTCCATCCTCGCCGTCGGGCCCTCCGCCGAGGTGCTCGCCGCCTATCCGGACGCCGACGTCGTCGACTGTTCCGGGCGGGCGGTGCTGCCGGGGTTCGTCAACACCCACACCCACCTGTTTCAGACCCTGCTCAAGGGGCTGGGCGACGACCGGGTGCTGTCCGACTGGTTCCTGACCATGACCGGGCCGTCCGCGGTGGAGCTGACGCCGGAGGACTGCTACGCCGGAGCGCTGCACGGGTGCGCGGAGGCGCTGACGACCGGGACGACGACGCTGGTCGACTTCATGTACGTGCACCCGCGGCCCGGCCTCGGTGACGCGGTGGCTGCAGCGATGTCCGAGGTCGGCATCCGCGGGGTGATGGCACGGGGATACATGACGGCGGGCGCCGACGTCGGGGCGCCGCCGGAGCTGATCCAGCCGCTGGACGTGGCCCTGGCCGACGCCGAACGGCTCATCGGCGAGTGGAACGTCCCCGGCTCACGGGTCGCCGTGGGGCTGGCGCCATGCATGAGCTGGACGGTGGACGAGGCGACGCTGCGGGAGACGCGGGCGCTGGCCGACCGCACCGGGGCGCTCGTGACCATGCACCTGGCGGAGTCGCCGTTCGACGTGGCGGAGTCCGTCCGCCGGTTCGGGGTTCGGGACGTAGCCTTTGCAGCCAACACCGGATTGCTCGGCCCGGACCTGCTGGCCGTGCACTGCGTGCAGGTGGACGGGCAGGACCTCGACCTGATCCAGCAGTCGGACACGAAGGTGTCGCACAACCCCTGCTCCAACCTCTACCTCGGGTCGGGCTTCGCGCCGGTTCCGGCGATGCAGCGGCGCGGGATCACCGTGGGCCTGGCCTCCGACGGCCCGGCGTCGTCGTCCAACCACTCGATGCTCCAGGCGATGAAGTTCGCCGCCCTCCTGCACAAGGGGGTGCATCGCGACCCGGAGATCATGACGGCGGAGAAGGCGCTGGAGATGGCGACCATCGACGGCGCCCGGGCACTGGGCCTCGAGGCGTCGATCGGCTCCCTGGACGTGGGCAAGCGCGCCGACCTCGCCGTCCTCGACATGTCGAACCTCTGCGTGACGCCGGTGCACGCGGCGGTGTCGTCGCTGGTCTACAGCCAGCGCGGGGACGAGGTGGAGCGGGTCTACGTCGACGGCCGGCTGGTGGTGGACGGCGGGGCGCTGACGACGGTCGACGAGGAGGAGGTCCGGTCCCGCTCCTCCGCCGCGGCCGCCGGTCTGGCGGCGAGGGCCGGAACCGACCGGCTCGCCAACAGGGACTGGCGGTCGCTGGTCGGCGCCTGACCCGACATGAAGATAACGCGGTAGCCGTCACACACCCACGCCACCGGGCTTGACCCCTGTTCCCCCTGCTCGGCGGGGTGTGGAGGCGAGTGTGCCCATGGGGTGTGACAGCAGCGGCCGTTACCCGACGAGGGCGAGGACGCGGCTCCCGCCCCTGGGTGCGACGGCATAGGTCACGAAGCGAACGTGGCGCAGCTGGTGTTCCGCCATGAACCCTTGGCGGGCTCTTGGGGAGGACGGCGCTCCGTGCAGAAGCACGGGAGCTGCAGCCTGCTGAGGTTTTCCAGGGCAGGGAGCAAGCCGATTCCTCAGCAACGGGATCGGCTGCCCGCTCGGTCGTCGAGCATCGCGGCCGCACAGTCGGCCTGCCAGTCCGCAGCCAGTCCGCAAGACGTCCGTTCCAGCCCCTCGCCGACCAACCAGGACCAACGGTATTGCGCAGGTCAGGACTCTAGTCGAGCGTTTGGGCGCAGGTCATGAGCCTGGCCCCGATCATGTCCGATCCGGGATGACAACGTGCAGCCGGGAGCCGTCGGGCATCGCACCGCTGCTCGAGCCGGCTAACCACGCCCTTGGCCGCTCCCGCGGCGGGCTGTCGGCCAAGGTGCACCACGCCTGCCAAGGAGCGGCCGGCCGCTGGCCGTGCTGGTCGGCGCCGGCCGGGCGCACGACGGCCCAATGCTGGTGCACGTCGATCCGATTGCGCTCCCCCAGCCACTCGGCGATCCGCAGCAGGGCATGGTGCTCCATCCGCCCAGTGTGGCCAGATCAGGCGGTGCCGACACGGGGACCAGAAGGTCTCGGTCGACTCGGTCATCGTCGGAGTTGCGGACTCTGTGCGGACTGACGCCGCCCCCTGACCGCATAAGCGCTGGTCAGCGGCGAGCGACGGACGAGTCGGCCTGTACGCCGGGTTCTGTCC
>JALYMS010000220.1 GCA_030773535.1 Actinomycetota bacterium
AGCGGACGAGGGAAGGACGCGACCGTGCCCAAGGTGACCTACGTCGGCATCGACGGTCAGGAGCGCACCGTCGAGGCGGTCGACGGCGAGTCGGTGATGGCGACGGCCGTCAAGAACGGCGTCCCCGGCATCATCGGCGAGTGTGGCGGCAACGCTTCGTGCGCCACCTGCCACGTGTGGGTCCACGACGAGTTCCTGCCCTTCGTGGGCGAGCCCAACGAGACCGAGGACGACCTCCTGGAGATGGGGGTCTCCGACCGCCGCGAGGGCAGCCGGCTCTCGTGCCAGATCGCGATGTCCGCGGAACTGGACGGGCTGACCGTCGACGTCGCCCCGCAGGAGGTCTGACCGGCGCCCGGTGTTCTCTTGGGCTCCGCACGGCGACGCTGAGGTCGGTTGACAGCGGCACGCAAAGGTATGACAGGACAGTTAGACCAACGGTCATCACGGGTCCCGTGGTCCGATCGGCACACAGGGGAGACGCACCATGTTGCGCAGGGAGATCAACGAACTGCTCACCCGGACCGGTCCGGGGACGCCGATGGGTGAACTGTTCCGCCAGTACTGGATCCCCGCCTGCCTGGCCGAGGAGCTGCCCGAGGACGGCGCCCCGCCGATCCGGCTCAAGCTCCTCGGGGAGCGCCTGGTCGCCTTCCGCGACAGCTACGGCCGATACGGCCTCATCGACGAGTTCTGCGCCCACCGCGGCGCCTCGATGTGGTTCGGGCGCAACGAGGAGGGCGGCATCCGGTGCCCCTACCACGGCTGGAAGTACGACGTGACCGGCCAGTGCACCGACGTGCCGTCCGAGGCCGACAACTCCAGCTTCGCCGAGAACGTCAAGCTGACCGCGTACCCGCTGGTCAAGATCGGCGACATCCTCTGGACCTACATGGGTGACCCGGCGAAGCAGCCGCCGCTGCCGGAATGGGAGTTCGCCCTGGTGCCGCCGGAGCAGACGTACACGTCCAAGCGCTGGCAGCAGTCCAACTGGCTCCAGGCGTTCGAGGGCGGCATCGACTCGAGCCACGTGACCTTCCTGCACTCCGGCGGGCTCAACACCGACCCGCTGTTCAAGGGCGCCAAGGGCAACCAGTACAACCTCAACGACACCAAGCCGTTCTTCGAGGTGGCCGACAGCGAGGGCGGCCTGTTCGTCGGGGCCCGGCGCAACGCCGAGGACGGCAAGTACTACTGGCGGATCACGCCGTGGGTCATGCCATGCTTCACGATGGTTCCGCCGCGCGGTGACCACCCGATCCACGGGCACTTCTGGATCCCCATCGACGACGAGAACTGCTGGGCCTACAGCTTCGACTACCACCCGGTGCGGGCCCTGACGCCGGAGGAGCGGCAGGCCATGATCGACGGGCACGGGGTGCACAGCAAGAACATCCCGGGCACCTACCGGCCCGAGGCCAACATGGACAACGACTACCTGATGAACCGCGAGAAGCAGCGGACCGGCGAGTGGTACTCCGGCGTCGAGGGCATCGCGATCCAGGACTCCTCGCTGCAGGAGAGCATGGGCCCGATCGTCGACCGCACCAAGGAGCGCCTGGTCCCGGCCGACAGCGGCATCATCAAGGCCCGCCAGAAGCTCTACCGGGCGGCGATCGCGCTGCGCGACAAGGGCATCACCCCGCCCGGCGTGGATCCCAGGCACCACCACGTCCGTTCGGCGGCTGTCGTGCTGCCGCAGAAGGAGGCGTTCCTCGACGCCGCCCGCGAGGACGTGAAGGTGCGTCCCGGCATGCCGGTCTCCTCGGTCTGACCATGGCCGTCGACACCCTGAGCAATTGCGCCCGCGCCGCCTCGGCCGAGGAGTCCCGCTACCGCATCGACCGCCCGATCGCGCCCTCCCGGGCCGGCCGGATCATCGCCCTCGACGAGCGGGCTGTCGGGGTGGTGGCCCGTATCGCGCAGATGGAGTGGGCCAACGCCCGCTTCTATGCCTGCAACTCGGTGGCCGAGGACGGCGAGACGGTCATGCTGCGCGGCATCGACGGCGGTCCGGCCACGCTGGCCGACGAGCTGGCCAGCGCGTCGATCGTCGTCATGGTCGCCACCAGCGACACCGGCGCCGGCTGCGCCTACGCGCTGGGCAAGGCCTGCTGGGAGCGCGGTATCCAGACCGCCGGCCTGGTGCTCGGCGACGGCACCCACCATGGCACCGCTGTCGCCGCCGCGGTGGCCGCCCTCCGGCCGCACGCCCGCGTGCTCCTGCCGGACGCCGACGAGCTGGACGTGGTCGACATCCTGACCGCGCTCCGGGTCTGAGCGGCCGCCGATGGCCTCGCAGAAGGT
>JALYMS010000221.1 GCA_030773535.1 Actinomycetota bacterium
TCCGCGGGATGCGGCGAGCAGGTCACGTAGGCCACCACTCCCCCGACCCGCACCGACGACAGCGCGCTGTCCAGCAGTGCCGTCTGCAGCTCCGCGAGCGGCGCGACGTCGTCCTCGGTGCGGCGCCAGCGGACCTCGGGGCGGCGGCGCAGCGCACCGAGTCCCGTGCACGGCGCGTCGAGCAGGACCCGGTCGAAGGACCCCGGCGCCCACGGAGGCTGCCGGGCGTCGGCCGCCAGCACCTCGACGTCGTCCTCGCCGGTCAGCGCCTGGCGCACCAGGTCGGCGCGGTGCGGTGCGCGGTCGGACGCGGTCAGCCGCACGCCGCCGGGGCGCACCGCGGCCAGCAGCCCCGACTTGCCTCCCGGACCCGCGCACATGTCCAGCCAGGCGGCGTCCGCGCCCTCCAGCGGGGCGCGCGCCAGCAGCAGCGCAGCCAGCTGGCTGCCCTCGTCCTGCACCGCGGCCGCACCGGAGCGCACCGACGGGAGGCGCCCGGGATCGCCGCCGTGCAGCCGGACGGCGAACGGTGACCAGCGGCCATGCTCGCCGCCGGATTCCTCCACCAGCCGGTCCCGGTCCACCCGGCGGGCGACCAGGTGCACGTCCGGTGCGGCGTCGTCGGCGAGCAGCGCCGCCTCGAGCTCCTTGCTCCCACCGAGGGCATCCCGCCAGGCGTCCACGATCCATGCCGGGTGGTTGGTGGCCAGGGCGAGCCGCTCGGCGTCGTCCCCGCCCAGGCGGGCCAGCCAGGCGCCGCGGTCCCCACCGGCGGCGACCTTGCGCAGGACGGCGTTGACCAGGCCCGAGGCGCCGATCCCGACGATGCCGCGGGTGAGGTCCACGGTGGTGTCGACGGCCGCGTGCGAGGGCACCCGGAGGTCGAGCAGCTGGTAGGCGCCCAGGCGCAGCAGATCCAGGACGCGGGGGTCGAGCTCGGCCAGCGGACGGGAGACCAGGCCGGTGAGGACCGCGTCGAGCGTGCCCTGCGCGCGCAGCGTCCCGTAGGCGAGCTGGGTGGCGAAGGCGGCGTCGCGTTCGTCGAGCTGCCGCTCCCGCAGCAGCTGCGGAAGCAGGAGGTTGGCGTAGGCGGCCCGCGAGGAGACGCCGTCCAGGACGTCGTACGCGGTCAGCCGGGCGCCGTCGAGGACCGGGCGCCGGGCGGCGGGAGGCCGCGGTCGCCGCCCATGCCGCGGACCCCCGGACGGTCGCTTCGGCGGGCGCGTCACGGTCCCACCCGCTCACCTGCGGCGGGACGGGCTCCGCGCGCCCAGTCGGCGGCGGGCAGCATCCGCTTCCCGGCGGGCTGCACCTGTCCGAGGCGGACGGCCCCGCGTCCGGTGCCGACCACGACGCCGTCCGGGGCGACGCGCAGCTCGCCCGGGGCGAGCCCGTCGGCGACCAGCGGCTCGACGGGGCCGAGCCGCAACCGGTTGTCCCGCCAGGTGGTCCAGGCGCCCGGAGCCGGGGTGACGCCTCGGATTCGCCGATCGACGACGTGGGCGGGCAGCGACCAGTCGATGCGGGCGTCGGCCGGCTCGACCTTCGGTGCGAGGCTGACGCCCTCAGCGGGCTGCGGCTCGGCCACGAGCGTGCCGTCGGCGATCCCGTCGAGCGTGGCGACCAGCAGCCCGGCGCCGCTCGCCGCGAGCCGTTGCAGCAGGTCGCCGGCGGTGTCCCTCGGGCGGATGGGCTCGGTGACCGTGCCGAAGACCGGGCCGGTGTCCAGGCCGGCCTCGATCCGGAAGGTCGACGCGCCGGTGATCTCGTCGCCGGCCATGATCGCGTGCTGCACCGGGGCGGCTCCCCGCCAGGCCGGCAGCAGGGAGAAGTGCAGGTTGACCCAACCGTGCACGGGGACGTCCAGCACCGACTGCGGGAGCAGCGCTCCGTAGGCCACCACCGGCGCGCAGTCGACGGCGAGGCCGGCGAGCGCGGCGAGGAACTCCGGCTCGCGCGGCGAGCGGGGCTGCAGCACCGGGATGCCGGCCGCGTCGGCGCGCTCGGCGACCGGGGACCGGCTGGTCCGCCGTCCCCGACCGGCGGCGGCGTCGGGCCGGGTGAGGACGGCCACCACGTCGTGGCCCGAGTCGAGCAGCGCCTCCAGCGAGGGAACGGCAGGTGCTGGGGTGCCGGCGAACAGGAGCCTCAGTGGGGGCTCACCTTCACCGTCGGGAGGTAACCGCCGCTGCCGGCCCACTCGGCCGCGCGGATCTCGGCCAGCGCTGCCTTCCGGGCTCCGGGGTCGAGCCGGTCGACGAACAGGACGCCGTCGAGGTGGTCGGTCTCGTGCTGGACCGCCCGAGCCAGCATGTGGCTGCCCTTTACCTGGACCGGGTCGCCGTGCAGGTTCCATCCGGTTGCCGCAACGTGCAGGTGCCGGCGGCAGTCCCAGCGGTAGCCCGGGATGGACAGGCAACCCTCCGAGGCCTCCTCCATCTCCTCGCCGACCGGCGTGACGTCGGGATTGACCAGGTGACCGACCTCGCCGTCGACGTACCAGGTGAAGACGCGCAGCCCCACCCCGATCTGGGGGGCCGCCAGGCCGGCGCCGCCCGCCGCGAACATGGTCTCGGTCAGGTCGGCGACGAGCTGCCGGAGCCCGGTGTCGAAGTCGACGACCGGCGCGGCCGGCGTCCTCAGGACGGGATCGCCGAAGACCCGGATGGGGGTGATGCTCACCCTCCGATCGTAAACGGCACGCCGGTCAGGCCCCGCCGACCAGCTCCACGGTGGCCGGAACGCCCATGCCCTGCTCCCCGCCACCGCTCGGGTCGTCGTCGCCCCCCAGGTTGCTCAGCGCGACCGCGATCGCCACGACGACGACCAGGATCAGGAAGGCGATGAGGACCTTGCGGCCGCCCCGCTTGAGGTCCTGGGGCCG
>JALYMS010000222.1 GCA_030773535.1 Actinomycetota bacterium
TCGGCGTGTGGGGCCGGTGTTTGCGCTGTGTACCCTTCGAGCTGACCCGCCGGCGACCCCGGCCGGGTCGACCTCGTCGGAACCGGGCCAGCGTCGCCCCGCGGAAGACAGCCTTCCGGCCATCCACCGGAGGGCTCGTGAGTCCGGCCGGGCCCGGGACGTACGACTTCCTCCCGGCAGGCCCTCCGCACGTGCCGCCTGCTCCGCCGCTCCACCACCGGCCGCCCTCAGACCACCGGCCCGGGCACCAGCCCCCGTCCACGACCTCGCCCCGAGGTCCGGGCGGCCGCCGACGACGGGAGTGACATGTCCCAGGTTCCCGCCCCCGCCGATGCCAGTCCGGCGCGCTCCTCGGGCGTGCCCTTCTCGGCCGTTCCCCCGGCCGCCGGCCTGTACGACCCGGCGAACGACAAGGACGCGTGCGGTGTCGCCTTCGTGGCCGACGCGCGAGGTCGGCGCTCCCGGTCGATCGTCGCGGCGGGCCTGACGGCACTGCACAACCTCGACCACCGCGGAGCCGCCGGGTCCGAGCCGAACTCCGGGGACGGCGCCGGCATCCTCACCCAGGTCCCCGACGCCCTGCTGCGCGCCGAGGTGGACTTCGACCTGCCGCCGCTGGGCGAGTACTCCGTCGGCATCGCGTTCCTCCCGACCGACGAGACCGAGCGGGCCGCCCGTTACGACGACGTCGTCCGGCTCGCCGAGGAGGAGGGCCTCACCGTCCTGGGCTGGCGCGACGTCCCGGTCGACCCCGACGGCGCCGACGTCGGCCCGACCGCCCGGGCGGTCATGCCGTACTTCGCCCAGCTGTTCGTCGCCGAGGCCATGGCCGCGCGCGCGGACGCCGCCGCCTTCGGCGGAACCGTCGTCTGCAACGGCGTCACCCGGCTGGAGCGGCGTTCCTTCGTCCTGCGCAAGCGGGCCGAGCGCGCCGCCGTCGACGCGGGCAGCTCGCTGTACATCACGTCGCTGTCGTCGCGGACCATCACCTACAAGGGGATGCTGACCACCGATCAGCTGCCCGCCTTCTTCCCCGACCTGCGCGACGAGCGCTACGAGTCGGCGATCGCGCTGGTGCACAGCCGCTTCTCGACCAACACCTTCCCGAGCTGGCCGCTGGCCCACCCGTTCCGGCTGATCGCCCACAACGGCGAGATCAACACCATCAAGGGCAACCGGAACCGGATGCGCGCTCGCGAGGCCAAGCTGGAGACCGAGTTGTTCGACGGACCGGCGGGCCCCGCCGCCGAGCTGGGCCTCGAGCGGATCTTCCCGGTGACCGCCAGTGACTTCAGCGACTCGGCCACTTTCGACGAGGTGCTCGAGCTCCTGCACCTGTCCGGGCGGTCGCTGCCCCACGCCGTCCTGATGATGATCCCCGAGGCGTGGGAGAACCACGACGAGATGGACCCGGCGCGCCGGGCCTTCTACCGGTTCCACTCCTCGATCATGGAGCCGTGGGACGGCCCCGCTGCCGTGGCGTTCACCGACGGCACGGTGATCGGTGCCGTGCTCGACCGCAACGGACTGCGCCCCGGTCGCTGGTGGCACACCAAGGACGACCTGGTGGTGCTGGCCAGCGAGGTCGGCGTCCTCGACATCCCGGCCGCCGACATCGTCGCGAAGGGCCGGCTGCAGCCGGGCCGGATGTTCCTGGTGGACACCGCCGCCCGGCGGATCGTCTCGGACGAGGAGGTCAAGGGGTCGCTGGCCGCCGAGCACCCCTACGACGACTGGCTGCACGCCGGGCTCGTGCACCTTCCCTCGCTGCCCGAGCGGCGCCGGGCGCGGCCCAGCCACGAGTCCGTCGTCCGCCGGCAGATGCTCTTCGGCTACACCGAGGAGGAGCTGCGCGTCCTCATCACGCCCATGGCGTCGTCCGGCGCCGAGCCCATCGGCTCGATGGGCACAGACACGCCGGTCGCGGCGCTCTCGGACCGGTCACGGCCGCTCTACGACTACTTCGGGCAGCTGTTCGCGCAGGTGACCAACCCGCCGCTGGACGCGATCCGCGAGGAGCTGGTCACCAGCCTGGGCCGCACCTTCGGGCCGGAGCAGAACCTGCTCGCCGCGTCGCCGGCCTCCTGCCGCCAGGTGCACCTGCCGTTCCCGGTGATCGACAACGACGAGCTCGCCAAGATCCTGCACATCGACGACGACGGCGACCTGCCCGGCTTCGCCGCGGTCCGGGTCACCGGCCACTTCGACGTGACCGGTGGGGGCCCCGCCCTCACCGCGGCGATCGAGTCGCTGCGGAGCAAGGTGTCCAAGGCGATCGCGGCCGGCGCGCGCGTCATCGTGCTGTCCGACCGGGACTGCGACGAGGAGCGCGCCCCGATCCCGTCGCTGCTGATGACCGCCGCCGTCCACCACCACCTGGTGCGCGAGAAGACCCGCATGCAGGTCGGCCTCGTCGTGGAGTCCGGCGACTGCCGCGAGGTGCACCACGTGGCGCTGCTGCTCGGCTACGGCGCGGCCGCGGTAAACCCGTACCTGGCCTTCGAGACCATCGAGGACCTCATCCGCGACGGCGCCCTGACCGGCGTGGAGCCCGCGCAGGCCGTGCGCAACATGGTCAAGGCGCTCGGCAAGGGCGTGCTCAAGGTGATGAGCAAGATGGGCATCAGCACCGTCGCGTCCTACACCGGCGCGCAGGTGTTCGAGGCGCTCGGGCTGTCGCAGGAGCTCGTCGACGAGTTCTTCACCGGCACGACCAGCCGGCTCGGCGGCATCGGGCTCGACGTCGTCGCGGCAGAGGTCGCCGCCCGGCACCGGCGCGCCTACCCGACCAACCCCGCCGAGCGGGCGCACCGCGGCCTGGAGGTCGGCGGCGAGTACCAGTGGCGCCGCGAGGGCGAGGTCCACCTGTTCAACCCCGAGACCGTCTTCGCGCTGCAGCACTCCACGCGGACGCAGAAGTACGAGCTGTTCCGGGAGTACACGAGAACGGTCGACGACCTGTCGGCGCGGGCGGGCACGCTGCGCGGGCTGTTCCGGCTGCGCGACGGGCTGCGCCCGCCGGTGCCGGTCGACGAGGTCGAGCCGGTCAGCTCGATCGTCAAGCGCTTCAACACCGGCGCCATGTCGCTCGGCTCCATCTCGCCGGAGGCGCACGAGACGCTCGCCATCGCGATGAACCGGCTCGGGGGGCGCTCCAACACCGGCGAGGGCGGCGAGGACCCCGAGCGCCTCTACGACCCCGAGCGGCGCAGCGCGATCAAGCAGGTGGCGAGCGGGCGCTTCGGCGTGACGAGCGAGTACCTCGTCCACGCCACCGACATCCAGATCAAGATGGCGCAGGGCGCCAAGCCCGGCGAGGGCGGGCAGTTGCCGGGGAACAAGGTGTACCCGCACATCGCGCGCACCCGGCACTCCACGCCGGGCGTCGGGCTCATCTCCCCGCCGCCGCACCACGACATCTACTCGATCGAGGACCTCGCCCAGCTCATCCACGACCTGAAGAACGCCAACCGGCACGCCCGGATCCACGTCAAGCTCGTCGCCGAGGTCGGTGTCGGCACCGTCGCGGCGGGGGTGTCCAAGGCGCACTCCGACGTCGTGCTCATCTCCGGCCACGACGG
>JALYMS010000223.1 GCA_030773535.1 Actinomycetota bacterium
TCGAAGAAGGAGGTCGCCCAGTGCTCGAGGTCGTGGCGCTTGAGGTGTCGCCGCATCGCCCGCATCCGCTTGGCCGCTTCCGCGGGCTCCACGCGCAGGGCCCGGACCAGTTGGCTCTTCACCCCGGCGATGTCGTGCGGGTTCACCAGGAACGCCTGCTTCAGCTCGGCGGCCGCCCCGGCGAACTCGGACAGGACGAGCGCCCCACCCAGGTCACCGCGGGCGGCGACGTACTCCTTGGCGACCAGGTTCATGCCGTCCCGGTACGGGGTCACGAGCATGACGTCGGCCGCCCGGTACAGCGCGGCGAGCTCCTCGCGGGGCATGGACTGGTTGAAGTAGTGCACCGCGGGGCCGGCCATCGAGCCGAAGACGCCATTGATGTGGCCGACCCGCTGCTCGATGGTCTCCCGCATGTGGACGTAGTGCTCCACGCGCTCGCGGCTCGGCGTCGCGACCTGGACCAGCACGGTGTCGGGAGTCTCCACCACGCCGTCCTCGAGCAGCTCCTCGAAGGCCGCCAGGCGCACCTCGATCCCCTTGGTGTAGTCCAGCCGGTCGACACCCAGGATGATCTTCTTGGGGTTGCCCAGCTCCTTGCGGATCTCCTCGGCCCGGGCCAGCACCTCCGGAGAGCGCGCCAGCTCGTCGAAGGCGGCGACGTCGATCGAGATGGGGAAGGCCCGCGCGGCCACGACCCGGCCGTCGTACTCGATGCTCTGCCCCCGCGCCGGCAGATCGTGCAGCCGCCGGGCGAGCTGGACGAAGTTCGACGCCGCGGCCGGGCGCTGGAAGCCGACGAGGTCGGCGCCGAGCAGGCCCTCGACGATCGCGGACCGCCACGGGAGCTGGGTGAACAGCTCGTACGGCGGGAACGGGATGTGCAGGAAGAAGCCGATGGTCAGGTCGGGGCGGCTCTGTCGGAGCATCGCGGGCACGAGCTGCAACTGGTAGTCGTGCACCCACACCATCGCGTTCTCGGCCGCGGCGGCCGCAGTGCGCTCGGCGAAGCGCTTGTTGACCTGCACGTAGGTGTCCCACCAGGCGCGGTGGTACTCCGGCTTCTCGACGACGTCGTGGTACAGGGGCCACAGCGAGGCGTTCGACATGCCCTCGTAGTAGCGGTCCACCTCCTCCGCGGAGAGCGGCACCGGGATCAGGGACATGCCGCCGGACTCGAAGGGTTCCGGCGCCTCCCCCGGAGAGCCCGGCCAGCCGACCCAGGCGCCGCCCCGGCCGGCGACGAACGGCTCCAGGGCGGTCACCAGCCCGCCCGGGCTCCGCTGCCACCTCGGCTCGCCGTCCGGCCCGGGCACCTGGTCCACCGGCAGACGGTTGGCCACCACGACCACGGGGCTGTCCGCCCCGCTCGCCGTCCCTGTCTTGTTCGCCATACCGCCTCCGACCCTACTGAGCACCGCCCGGCACCGCTCCCCGGCGAAGCCTGAGGGCCGGGACGGAAGGGCTAGAGGGCGAGCGCTGAGGTGTAGGCCGCCGCTGCCGCCCCCACGCCCAGGACGAGGGTCGCCGCGACGTAGCCCAGCGCCCTGCCGAGCGCCCGCTCGTCCAGCAGACGAACGACGTCGGCCCCGAAGGTCGAGAACGTCGTGAGCGTGCCGCAGAAACCGGTGCCGACCAGGGACACGACCCAGGCCGGTGCGGCTGCCAGCCCCAGGACGGCGCCCAACAGTGCGGCGCCCACGACGTTGACGACGAGCGTCCCCTGCGCCGGGTCCCGTCCGTTCCGGGCCGCCAGTCGCAGGACCAGCAGCCGCAGCGGTGCCCCGGCCAGCGCACCGGCCACCACGAGCAGCGGCGTCACGCGGCCCGGCCCAGCACGGTGTGCGCAGCCAGCGTGCCCGCCGCGACCGCGGCCATCCCACCCAGGACCGATCCGACGACGTAGGCGCCGGCGACCAGCTCCGCCCCCGACTCGACCAGCCGGACGACCTCGACGGCGAAGGCCGAGTAGGTGGTGTACCCACCGAGGACCCCCACACCCAGGAGGGGCCGCGGCCAGGAGGCCTCCGGAGCGCGCAGGACGAGGCCTTCGAACAGCGCGCCCAGCAGCAGGCAGCCGGTGAGGTTCACCAGCAGCGTGGCCCAGGGCCAGCCGCCGGGGGAGGAGGGCAGCGCCTCGGCCACACCCCAGCGGGCCAGGGCACCCAGGGCGCCACCGAGCGCCGCGAGCAGGTAGGCCA
>JALYMS010000224.1 GCA_030773535.1 Actinomycetota bacterium
GACCACGGCGGCGTCCTCGGCGGCGCGCTCCTCACCGGAGGAGCCGCGGCCGCGGCGGCCACGGTTGCGACGGCCGCGCCCGCCTCCGCCCTCACCGGCGTTCACGATGCCGGCGTCCGACGGGCCGGTGGAGCTCCCGGTCGGGACAGCGCCCTCGGACGTGTCCGTCGTGGCTGTCTCCGGCGTGGCTTCCTCCATCTTCGCTGCGCCTTTCCCGGCGTCGTCCTGAGCCCCGTCGTGGGGAGCCGAGCGGTCCCGCCGGCTGCTCCCCCCGCCGCTTCCGCTGCCGGCGGCCTGCCCACTGCCGGAGCTCCCGCTCCCGTTGCTCCGGCGCTTCTCGTCGACCGGGTCGGTGGAGACGACGACGCCGCGGCCGCGGCAGTGGTCGCACGGCTCGGAGAAGACCTCGAGCAGGCCCTGGCCGACGCGCTTGCGGGTCATCTGCACCAGGCCCAGGGAGGTGACCTCGGCGACCTGGTGCTTGGTGCGGTCGCGGCCCAGGCACTCGGTGAGCCGGCGCAGCACGAGATCGCGGTTGCTCTCGAGCACCATGTCGATGAAGTCGATGACGATGATGCCGCCGACGTCGCGCAGCCGGAGCTGGCGGACGATCTCCTCCGCGGCCTCCATGTTGTTGCGCGTCACGGTCTGCTCGAGGTTCCCGCCGGAGCCGATGAACTTGCCGGTGTTGACGTCGACCACGGTCATGGCCTCGGTGCGGTCGATGACCAGAGAGCCGCCGGAGGGCAGCCACACCTTGCGGTCCAGGGCCTTGGCCAGCTGCTCGTCGATCCGCAGGTCGCGGAAGACGTCGCCCTCCCCGGTGTAGCGGTTGAGTCGCCCGGTGAGCTCCGGTGAGACGTGCGCGACGTAGGCCTCGACGGTGTCCCAGGCGTCGTCGCCCTGAACGACGAGCTCCTTGAAGTCCTCGTTGAAGACGTCGCGGATGACGCGGATCGCGAGGTCCGGCTCGCCGTAGAGCAGCGTCGGCGCGTTCGACGTCGACTCCGCCTTCTTCTGGATGACCTCCCACTGGGCGGTCAGCCGGTTGACGTCGCGGGTCAGCTCCTCCTCCGAGGCGCCTTCCGCGGCGGTCCGGATGATCACGCCGGCGTCCTCGGGGACGATCTTCTTCAGGATGTCCTTGAGCCGCTGCCGCTCCGTGTCGGGCAGCTTGCGGCTGATGCCCGTCATCGAACCGCCGGGCACGTAGACCAGGAACCGGCCGGGCAGATTGATCTGCTGGGTCAGCCGGGCGCCCTTGTGACCGATCGGGTCCTTGGTGACCTGCACCAGCACCTTGTCGCCGGACTTCAGCGCGGTCTCGATGGAGCGCGACTTGCCGGACAGCCCGGCGGCGTCCCAGTTGACCTCGCCGGCGTAGAGGACGGCGTTGCGTCCCTTGCCGACGTCGATGAACGCGGCCTCCATGCTCGGCAGCACGTTCTGCACGCGGCCGAGGTAGACGTTGCCCGCGAAGGACGTCGCCGACGCCTGGGTCACGTAGTGCTCGACGAGGATGTCGTCCTCGAGGACGGCGATCTGCGTGCGCTCGCCGCGCTGGCGGATCACCATCTTCCGGTCCACGGCCTCGCGGCGGGCCAGGAACTCGCTCTCGGTCAGGATCGGCGCACGGCGGCGTCCGGTGTCCCGGCCGTCCCGACGGCGCTGGCGCTTGGCCTCGAGGCGGGTGGAGCCGGCGACACCGCGGACGTCGTCGTCGCTGGTGGTGCGGCCGTTGCGGCCGGCGCGTTCGGGACGGTCGTCGTCGTCGGAGTCCTCGACCGCGACCTCGCCGCTCGCGCTGCCGCCCCGACGACGACGGCGGCGGCGACGGCGGGTGCTCGACGCGGAGTCCTCCGCATCGGGGTCGCCCGAGTCCTCCGCGTCCGGATCGCCGGAGTCCTCGATCTCCTCGTCGACGTCGGCGACCTCCGCGGCGACGTCGTCGTCACCGTCGGCGGCGTCCTCGCCGGTTCGCCCGCGCCCGCGGCCCCGCCGTCCGCGCCGCCGGCGACGGCTGCCCGCTGCGGTGTCGTCGTCGGTCTCGTCCTCGCCGCTGTCGGCGTCGACGTCGACGTCCTCCAGGTCGTCCTCGGTGCTCTGCGTGCTCTCCTCGGGCTCGTCGTCGTCAGGACGCCGCCGCGAACGGCTGCGTCGGGGACGGGAGCCGCCGGCGCCGGACTCGGCGACGTCGCGGTCCTCGACCGGCGCGACCTCGACCGGCTGGGCCTCGGCCTCCGGGACCTCGGCCTCCACCGTCTCGGCGGGCCGGCGGCCGCGGCGGCGAGGTGCCGGCGGCGCTTCGACCGCCGACGGGGCGACGAAGGTGATGAACGCCGGGGCGGGCGCCGGCGGGACAGGTTCGGAACCCTCGACCGGTTCGGCAGCGAAGGACGGCCGCGTCGCCCGCCGGCGGGGGCGGGCGATGACCGCGGTCGGCTCCGGTGAGCTGAAGGGGGTGGCGAACCGCGGGAGTTCCGGCTCGTGCTCGGGCTCCGGTTCGGGCTGGGGCTCCGGTTCGGGCTGGGCCGCCACCTGGTCCTCGGGCGGCGTCCCGGCCGCCTGGTCCGCGGATCCCTGGTCCTCGACCGCCTGGTCCACGGTGGCGTCCTCCCCGGTGGAGTCGTCCCCGGTGGAGTCGTCCCCGGTGGCGTCGCCCCCGGTGGCGTGGTCCCCGGTGGCGTCGTCCTCGGCCGCTCCCTCCTCGGGAACGGCGGGCATCCCGGACACCTCTGCCTCGGCCGGCATGGGCGTCGAGGGCGTGGCCGGACCGCCGTGCTCCCCGGGCGCTGCGCTGGTCTCGTCAGGGGTGGTGCCGGTGTCGTCGGTGGAGGTGGTGCTGTCGTCGTCGGCCACGAAGGTCGTCTCCTCGAGTGCTCCCGGGCGCCGATCCGAGGACTGGCGGCCGCGCAGGAGCACGGATCGGGCGGGCCGGGCCGCCGCACGGGGTATGGCGGGGAGTGGCTCGGCCTGCGAAGTCTGGTGGGCCGCCTCCCGGGCGACGGTTGCCGCGGCCGGAAGCCGGAATGCTGGTGGTGCCGCATCCGAACGGGTCGGCTGCGTACTGCTGGTGGTGCGGAATCCTGAGTGGTGCGGGTCTGCGTCGTCCGGGCCGGCTGGTCCGGAGCGGTTGCGTCACGTCTGGCAGCCGTGCCGCTCGACGCCGCGAGGCCCCCGGGGTCCGCCGGGTCAGATCGTCGCGTGCTCCCCCTGGCAGCGGGTGCTCGCCGCACGGTCCGGCCCGAGCGGATCGGCCACGGTCCCGGTGTCGTCGAGCCGGCCTTGCGCCTCACGCACGGCCCGTGGGGGCAACGGCGGGCGCAGATCGGCGACGGCAGCCAGGGCGGCCAACACGTCGTCCGGTCGTACGGCGGGCGTTCCCTGCCGGACGACCACGTGCAGTATGGCACAGCCGCCCTCCTCGGCCGTGAATGCGCTGGTGACCGGAGCGCGGGCATCGATGTCCCGAAGCCCGTTCTTGGTCCGCTTCGCTACGGTGACGACCTCGCTGGCCAGGAACGCCTCGACCGCGGATCGCAGCTCGCCGGGGGCCACGCCTGGCAGCTCCACCCGCCAGACCGAGGTGTCGATCCGGTCGGCCAGCGAGCCGGTGCCCTCCTGTGCCTCGACGCAGTCGACGACGGCGACGTCCTGCGGCAGCGCGGCGTCCAGGGCGGCGCGCACCGCCTCGGGGTCGCAGCGGACGCTCAGGCCGATCTCGACGTACTCCGCCTCGCTCGCCGCTCCGGTCGGAGCCGCTCCGAGGTAGGAGATCTTCGGGTGCGGGCTGAAGCCGGCGGAGAACGCCATGGGCACCTGCGCACGACGCAGCGCGCGCTCGAGGGTCCGCGCCAGGTCCCGATGCGAGGCGAACCGCAGCCGCCCCCGCTTGGCGTAGCGGATGCGCAGCTTCTGGACGGTCGGCGGCGGAGGCGGCCCGTCGGGCTGGCGGGCCATCAGACTCTCCCCATCAGACGACGGTCAGGGGCAGCAGGCTCCGACCGGTGGGCCCGATCTGGATCTCGGTGCCCATGGTCGGGCAGACGCCGCAGTCGTAGCAGGGGGTCCACCGGCAGTCGGCGACCTCCTCCTCCGAGAGCGCCTCCTGCCAGTCCTCCCAGAGCCACTCCTTGTCCAGGCCCGAGTCGAGGTGGTCCCAGGGCAGGATCTCGTGCTCGGTGCGCTCGCGGGTGGTGAACCAGTCGAGGTCCACGCCGTAGGGCGCCAGCTCCTCGGCCGCCGCGGCGGTCCAGCGGTCGTAGGAGAAGTGCTCGCTCCAGCCGTCGAACTTGCCGCCCTCGCGCCAGACCCG
>JALYMS010000225.1 GCA_030773535.1 Actinomycetota bacterium
AGGCGGCCCTGGCGCACGCCGATGCCGTCGCCGCGGCCGCCGATGCCGCCGGAACCGCGCTGGCCGGTCTGGGCGTCCGGGACGCCTTCGCCCCGGCGGACTTCACCGATCTCGCCGGCCGGATCCAGGTCATGGGTCCGGTCGCGCCTCCTCCGGTGCCCTCGGGCGAGGACCCCGCGCAGGTGGCGGTCTGGTGGTCCGGTCTGTCGGCGGGCGCCCGGCTGGCCGTGCTCCGGGCCAGGCCGGCCGCCGTCGGGAGCCTGGACGGCGTCCCGGCGTGGGCGCGGGACCGGGCCAATCGGCTGCTGCTCGACCGGGCGCGTCGACACGGCAGGACGCCCCGGGCCACGGGAACGGCTCGCGCCGTCGCCGAGCGGATCGCCATCGAGGAGGCCGCGGGACGTCCGCTCCAGCTCCACGCGCTCGATCTCGAGGCTGAGGAGGTGGTCCTCGTGCTCGGGGACCTGGACACCGCCGACGCCGTCGGCGTGCTCGTGCCGGGCATCAACAACTCGCCGGACGACCTACCACGCCTGGTAGGCGACGCCGGCGATGTGGCGGAGGTGGCGCGAGCGGCCGGCCCCGGGCTCGAGATCGCCACGGTGGTCTGGCTGGGCTATGCATCACCGCAGTTGCCCAAGGATCGACCGAGCCGGTCCGTCGCAGTAAAGGGCGGTCAGAAGCTGGCCGCCGCTCTGGAGGGGATGGCCGCCGCACGGGTCGCCGCCAGGCTTCCGCAGGCACGCACCTCGGTCCTGGCCCACAGCTTCGGCACGGTGGTCGTGGACGAGGCCGCCGATGTGCCCGGCCGGCTGGCTGCCGACGCAGTGGTCCTCCTCGGCAGCCCGGGGATGGAACCGGAGGGCGCCGAGAGTCTCGAGGCGCCCGATGTCTACGACGCGTGGTCGGCCGCTGATCCCGTCTCGTACGGGGTGCTGCTCGGCTCGCCCACCTGGGTGGACTGGTACGGCTCCACCGGGCTGCCGAACAGCCACCTCATGACGCACTCCGACTACTACGACGGCGACTTCCCGACCCTCGGCGCGATCGGCGCGGTCGTGGCCGGGGCCCGAGTGCCGGACTGAAAGGCCCCCCACCTGTGCCGCCGATCGATGCCGCGCAGGGCGGCCGGGGCCGGTCGGGAACACGCTCCCGACCTCCTCGGCGGCGCGCCCGACGGTGGTCGCCCTCGGCGCCTCGCCGCTCCGGTGGCTTACCGTGGCCCGCCGAGGGGCGTTTCGCGGCGACGCCCGGAGATCTCGGGCAGGGTTCGTCCGTCGAAGGGCGGCCGAACCCAGATCCGTTCCCGGCATCCCGCGTCCGTACCCGACAGCGGCACCACAGAGCACGCCCGACAGGAGCACCGTGCCCACGAGGACCAGCGCGACCGGACACGAGACCACCGACTCGACCGCCGGCGGCACCAAGGCCCCCGCCCGCGGGCGGACGGCCGCGTCCGGGAGCAAGCCGCTGGTCATCGTGGAGTCGCCTACCAAGGCGAACAAGATCGCCGGGTACCTGGGCTCGGGCTATGTCGTGGAGGCCAGCGTCGGGCACATCCGCGACCTCCCCCGCAACGCGGCGGACGTGCCGCCCGAGCACAAGGGTGCCGCATGGGCCCGTCTCGGTGTCGACGTCGACAACTCCTTCGAGCCGCTCTACGTGGTCAGTCCCGACCGCAAGCAGCAGGTCGGCCGGCTCAAGCAGCTGGTCAAGGGCGCCAGCGAGGTCTACCTCGCGACGGACGAGGACCGGGAGGGCGAGGCCATCGCCTGGCACCTGGTGGACACGCTCAAACCGCGCGTCCCGGTGCACCGCATGGTCTTCCACGAGATCACCCCCGAGGCGATCGCCCGCGCCGTGGCCAACCCCCGCGAGCTCGACACCGCCCTGGTCGACGCCCAGGAGACCCGCCGGATCCTCGACCGCCTGTACGGCTACGAGGTGTCCCCGGTGCTGTGGAAGAAGGTCCTGCCGAAGCTGTCGGCCGGCCGGGTGCAGTCCGTCGCCACCCGGATCGTCGTCGAGCGCGAGCGGGAGCGCATGGCCTTCCACGCCGCCGACTACTGGTCTCTGGAGGGCACCTTCGCCGTTCCTCGGCCCAAGACCGCCACGGACGCCGGCGAGCCCACGACCGTCCGGGCCAAGCTGGTCAGCGTCGACGACAGCCGCGTCGCCACCGGCCGTGACTTCGACCCGGCCACCGGCCGGGTGACCGGAGAAGTCGTGCACCTCGACGAGGCGGGCGCCCGCGGGTTGGCGGCCCGGCTCGAGGGGCGCCAGGTCGGCGTGACCCGGGTCGACGAGAAGCCCTACCGGCGCCGTCCGTACGCGCCGTTCACCACCTCCACGCTGCAGATGGACGCCGGCCGCAAGCTCGGCTGGTCCTCGGCGCAGACGATGCGGGTGGCGCAACGGCTGTACGAGAACGGCCACATCACCTACATGCGAACCGACTCCACGAACCTGTCGCAGGAGGCGATCAACGCCGCCCGCTCACAGGCCCGGGAGCTGTACGGCGACGCGTACGTCCCGGCCGAGGCGCGTCGCTACAAGAGCAAGGCCAAGGGCGCGCAGGAGGCGCACGAGGCGATCCGGCCCGCCGGCGACAACTTCCGGACGCCGGGGCAGCTGGCCCCTCAGCTCGCCCGCGACGAGTTCCGGCTCTACGAGCTGATCTGGCAGCGGACGGTGGCCTCGCAGATGGCCGACGCCGTCGGGCAGACGGTCAGCATCCGGCTGGCCGGGCGAAGCGCCACCGACGAGGCCGTCGAGTTCACCGCCAGCGGCCGCACCATCACCTTCCCCGGCTTCCTCAAGGCCTACGTCGAGTCCCGCGACGAGAGCCCGGCGACGGGCGACGACGACGGCGGCGACGACGCCGAGCGCCGGCTGCCCCGCCTGGAGCGCGGCCAGCAGCTCGACACCCAGCAGCTCGATGCGAAGGGCCACACCACGAGCCCCCCGGCCCGCTACACCGAGCCCAGCCTGGTGGCCCGCCTCGAGGAGCTGGGCATCGGCCGGCCCTCGACCTACGCGTCGATCATGCAGACCATCCAGGACCGCGGGTACGTGTGGAAGAAGGGCAACTCGCTGGTGCCCTCGTTCATCGCCTTCGCCGTCGTCAACCTGCTGGAGCAGCACTTCGCCCAGCTCGTCGACTACGACTTCACCGCGTCCCTGGAGGAGGAGCTCGACGAGATCGCCGGCGGCAACCTGCAGCGGGTCGACTGGCTGACCGAGTTCTACTTCGGCGGCTCGGGCCGCGGCAGCGGCGGCATCGCCGAGTCCGGCGGCCTCAAGCAGATCGTCGGCCAGCGTCTGGAGGAGATCGACGCACGCGGCGTCAACTCCATCCCGCTGCGCGCCACGGGGCCGAACGGTCAGCCGGTCGTCGCCCGGGTCGGGCGGTACGGCCCCTACCTGCAGGCCGGGGGCGACGACGGGCCGCGGGTCAGCATCCCCGAGGACCTAGCGCCCGACGAGCTCACCAGCGAGAAGGTCACCGAGCTGCTGGAGGCGCCCTCGGGCGACCGGGAACTGGGCACCGATCCGGAGTCCGGGCACCCGGTCGTCGTCAAGGCAGGGCGGTACGGCCCTTACGTCACCACCGTCGTCCCCGAGGGCAGCAAGGACGCCCCGCGGACGGCCAGCCTGTTCTCCTCGATGGCGCCGGAGACGCTGACCCTCGAGGAGGCGCTGCGCCTCCTCACGCTGCCCCGCGTGGTCGGCGCCGCCCCGGACGGCGAGGAGATCCAGGCGCTCAACGGGCGCTACGGCCCCTACCTCAAGAAGGGGACCGACTCCCGGTCGCTGCCCAACGAGGAGGCGCTGTTCACCACGACGCTCGACGAGGCGCTGGCGATCTTCGCCCAGCCCAAGCAGCGGGGACGCCGCGCCGCTGCCGAACCGCTCAAGGAGCTCGGCCCCGACCCCGTCACGCAGGGAGCGGTGACCGTCCGCGAGGGCCGCTTCGGCCCCTACGTCACCGACGGTGAGACCAACGCCAGCCTCCGGAAGGGCGACGAGGTGGAGACGATCACGATCGAGCGCGCCGCCGAACTGCTCGCCGATCGGCGCGCCCGCGGACCGGCCACGAAGAAGAAGGCCGCCAAGAAGGCCCCGGCGAAGAAGGCGACGGCTGCGAAGGCGACCGCGAAGAAGGCGACCGCGAAGAAGGCGACGGCCAAGAAGGCCACCGCGAAGAAGGCAGCCGTCAAGAAGTCGGCCGCCGCGCCGGTGCCGGCCGGGAGCTGATCTCCGGAGGTAGCTCCGTCCCGACGCTCAGGACGGGCGGGATCCGACGGCGAAGATCCGTCGGAAGGGCAGCAGGGTCGTGCCGTCCGGCCGGAGGGGATAGGCATCCCGCAGCGCGGCGGCGTAGGCGGCGGTGAACTCCGCGCCGTCGCCCTCGTCCAGCTGCGCGAGCACCGGCCGCAGCTGCGTGCTGCGCACCCAGCCGAGCACCGGGTCGGGTCCGGAGAGCACGTGCAGGTAGGTCGTCTCCCAGACGTCGGCCGCCAGCCCGGTGGCGGTGAGGACGTCGTAGTACCCCGCCGGGTCGAGGACGGCGTCGGTCGAGGGACCCTCGCTGGCGAGCTGCGCCGCCCAGCGGGGCGAGCGGCACAGGTCGGCCAGCAGCGTGTGGGTCGGGGCCCGGAAGTTGCCGGGCACCTGGACGGCGAGCTCTCCGCCGGGGCTCAGCCAGCCGGCCCAGCGGGCCAGCAGCTCCTCGTGGCCGGGCACCCAGTGCAGCACGGCGTTGCTCACCAGGACGTCGACCGGCCCGGGCGGCTGCCAGTCGCGGACGTCGCCGGGAGTGAACTCGACCCGTCCGGGAACGGCGTGCGTGGCCGCCGCGGCCAGCATCGTGGCGGACGAATCCATGCCGATGATCCGCGCGCCGGGCCAGCGCTGCGACAGGGAGGCGGTGAGGGCGCCCTCGCCGCAGCCGAGGTCGACCACGGTGGCCGGCGACTCCGCCGTCAACCGCGCGACCAGCTCCGCGAAGGGCCGGGCGCGTTCCCCGGCGAACCGCAGATAGCGCACCGGGTCCCAGGCGGCCGAGGCGCTCGAGGTCGTGGGGGGGCCGGGATCGGCCGTCGACCGCTCGTTCCCGTCCATCGGGCCGACCCTAGTTCCGGCAACGGCCGGCCGGATGCCCAGGCCGGTTTCCGCCTCACCCTGCGGAGCGGGAACTGCCGGA
>JALYMS010000226.1 GCA_030773535.1 Actinomycetota bacterium
CGGGTCGCCGAACTCTGCATACGACACCCGCCGGCCGTCCGGCAGCCGCACCTCGCCCTCCCGGGCCCCCGTTCCCATACCGGCGCGTCGTACCCGCCCCGCTCGACGCCACTCTCCGCGATTCCGGGGCCGGACGACGCAGTGCGACGGCGCCCTGAGCGCGGCTTCCCGCTGACACCGACCCTGACCCGGTGAGAGGTCTCACCGGGCCCGCATCGCCAGGTCGATCCGCGCGTCCAGGACGGGCGCCAGCCAGGCGGCGTAACCCACGGTCACGTGGTTGTCGTCGCGGTAGACGAGTTGGTTGCCGACGATCACCGGGCAGCGCGTCGGCGCGCAGAACAGATCGGTGAGGGGCATGTACTGCCCGCCGCCGGCCGCCGTGGCGCGCTCCTCCGCAATGGTGCCCCCCTCGTCGACCGCGACGGGGCGGTCGGGGCTGCAGGCGGTAGCTGAATCCAGGTGCTCGGACAGGCAGGTGGGGACGAAGGATTGCGGGTCAGGCACCGGGCCCAGGACGAGGACGGCGGCGCCGGTGGAGCGCAGTTCCCCCACAACCCGGCTGAGGCTGTCGAGCCACTCCGGACCATAGACGGTGAACCCGTAGTCCAGGCCGTACCGGCGGGACATGCTGAGGACGATCAGGGCCGGCCGTTCGCTCCGCAGCCGGTCCAGGACCTGGGCGCGCCACTGCGTGCACTCGCTGTACTCCCGACCCAGGTACGGGCTGGTGATGGGTAGGTCCAGCAGCGGGCAGGTCACCTTGCCCATGGTCTCCAGCCGCCACTGCCGCTCGGTGGCGATCCGCTCCAGCGCGGGGAACCACATGGCCGCGTGGGAGTCACCAACCAGCGCCACCCTCGTCAGGGACGTGGTGGCGCCGTAGGCGCACTCGTCCTGCCCCACGTACCGCCAGGACCGCACACACCCGTTGACGAACACCTCCGGTTTCTCGGCGTAGGCGTCGGCGAGCGGCGGGGTCAGGTTGGACGGCACGGCCTGCAGGTCGGCCGACGCGGCGACCGCGGCGTGGACCTCAGCAGTGAGCGCCCGCAGCGCCGCCTCTGCAGGGTCCTGGGGAGGTGCCGCCGGGGCCGGGGAAGCGGGCGGCGGTTCGGACCCGATCTCCGGAGCCTGCACCGCTGCCCCGCGCCCGACTGGAAGCGGAACGGTGGCAAACAGGAGCAGCGAGGCGACGACCCCCGCCGCGGTGAGGCTTCCACCGAGCAGCAGGCTGCGGGCGGCGGAAGCGCGCAGCAGCGCCGCCTGGCGGAGGGGGTTCTCGACGGCGATCAGCGTGAGCATCGCTAGGCCCGCGGCCACGGCGGCCGCGAGCAGGCGGGCCGCCAGATCGAGGGAATGGCCGACGAGCGCCGGGGCCAGCAGCAGCACCGGCCAGTGCCAGAGGTACCAGGAGTACGACAGGCGCCCCATCATCCGCATTGGCGGAGTGGAGAGCGCCCAACCGACGCCCCTCCCGGGCCGCGAACACCCAGCGCTCAGGACCAGCGCCGTGCCCACGACCGGTAGCACCGAGGCCAGGCCCGGATACGGCGTCGACTCGTCCAGCCGCAGGCACCCCAGCAGGATCAGCGCCAGGCCGGTCCAACCGGCGAGGGTGGCCGCCAGCGGCGGCAAGAGGCGCCACCACGCGACGCTGAGAGCCACCAGGCCACCCACTGCCAACTGCCACGCGCGGGCCGGCAGCGAGAAGAAGGCCCACGACGGCAGGTCGGCCGTCCAGTGGAGGCAGAGCAGGAAGGAGGCTGCCACCACCATGCCGAGGACCATCAGCGGGGGCAGCACGGGACGGGCGGTGCGCGCGCGGTCACGGTTCCTGGCCACCCGGCGGTCCAGCGACGCGGTGGCGATCAGCAGGGCCGGCCAGAAGAGGTAGAACTGCTCCTCCACGCCCAAGGACCAGTAGTGCTGGACCGGTGAGGGCGGAAGGTCGGCGGCCAGGTAGTCGGTCCCCTGGATGGCGAATCTGTAGTTGCCGACGTACACCGCCCCGGCCACCGCGTCGCCCAGGACCGATCGCGCCTGCATCGACGGCAGCAGCCAGACCGCGCCCACCGCCGTCGTGATCAATACCAGGACACCGGCCGGGAGGAGTCGGCGGGCGCGGGCGCCGTAGAACCGGGCCAGCCGAACGGTTCCGGTGCTCGAGATCTCCCGCCACAGCAGTCCGGTGATCAGGAAGCCGGAGATGACGAAGAAGACGTCGACGCCGACGAATCCGCCCCCGAAACCCGGTACGCCGGCGTGGAAGAGGACGACCGCCAGCACGGCGACACCGCGGAGACCCTCGATGTCGGAACGGAAACGGCACTCCTCCCCGCGGACCACCACCTGGACGAGGTTAGGCGCCGCGGGCCAGGTCCACGGATGGTCGACGCCGGATCGGGCAGGTGGATGGCGGGCGTCGATCGTCGGCCGTGCTGGGACGGAGCGAGAGTCGGGGAGCGAACGGTGCACTTGTCCGCGGTGAGTGCGCAGAACGTCCGTACGCATCGGCAAGGGCCGACCGCGCCGATGGCGGGCCCGTGCCCTGCGGCGACGGTCAACGGAGGCCCTGGATGAGCGCCCGCACAGAGCGGCGAACGGTTCCACCCACCTCGCGCAGAGCAACTGAGGACGTTCCGTTGGGCCGGAACCGTCTTCGCACGCATGGACCGGGCGCCGGTGTCGTCTTGCCTCGGGGCCCCATGGGCGCGGTGCCATCAGGGAGGGCGACAGCGGCGACGACGACGGGAGCGGTCGTTGCGAAGCAGCACCCGGCCACAGGTCCTGCTCGGTCGCCGGCATGCCGCCGGTGACGCCGATGCGTTCCCCGGTGATGCAGCTGGACTCCTGGGCTGCCAGTAAGACGGAGACGGCGCTGGTTCCGCGGGCTGAGCGGCGCGGCCGATGGGTGTCTCGACCGAAGGAGGCCACCTGCTCCGCGGCATGGTCGCCGGGATGAGCGGGATTCAGATCTTCGCCGTGGGGCCGGAACCGGCTGCTGCCCGAGTGGCAGAGCGAACAGACCTCGGAGCCGCCACGAGAGGGCGGTCAGGAGCGAGGCCGGCGCTCGCAGTCACCGATCGACGAGCCCGGTGCCCCCAGCCAGGAGGGCCCGGTACAGCTCCTCGTGGGCGGCGGCGATCCTGTGCCGCTGTGCCCGTCGCTCGGACACGGTTGCGCCAAGGTCCGGTCGCTGCCAGTAGGCGGTGAGGACCGCCTCGCGGAGCGACCGGGCGCATACCCCGGCATCGTCGACCTGGTAAGGGATCGTCGGCCCCTGCTCGACGTAGTAACCGCAGCTGGGGGCGATGACCGTGGTCCCCAGGTCGCGGCAGGCCTCGAGCCACCCGGAGTGGGTGCCGAACCGGTAGGGGAGGACGGTCGCGTCCAGCGCGGTCAGGGAGTCCCACAGCTCCGGGTCGGTCATCTCGTCGTGCGGGTGCAGCC
>JALYMS010000227.1 GCA_030773535.1 Actinomycetota bacterium
AGTACCGGCGGCTGGTGGAGCAGCTGGCGCAGGCCGGGCTGCTCAAGGTCATCTGCGGCACCGACACCCTCGGCGTCGGCATCAACGTGCCGATCCGCACCGTCGTCTTCAGCGCCCTGTCCAAGTATGACGGCACCCGCACCCGGCTGCTCAACGCCCGCGAGTTCCACCAGATCGCCGGGCGGGCCGGGCGGGCCGGCTACGACACGGCGGGCAGCGTCGTCGTCCAGGCGCCCGAGCACGAGGTGGAGAACCTCAAGCAGTTCGCGAAGGTCGCCGACGACCCGAAGAAGCGCCGCAAGCTGGTTCGCCGCAAGGTGCCCGATGGCATGGTGCCGTGGAGCGAGGCCACCCAGCAGCGGCTGATCGCGGCCGAGCCGGAGAAGCTGACCAGCAACATGCGCGTCTCGACCTCGATGATCCTCGATGTCGTCGACCGGCCCGGGGACCCGTTCGTCGCGATGCGGCGGCTGCTGACGGAGAACCACGAACCGCGGAAGAAGCAGCTCACCCACATCCGCGAGGCGATCGGCATCGCCCGGTCGCTGCTGCAGGCCGGCGTCCTCGAGCGGCTGCCGGAACCCGAACCGGACGGCCGCCGCTACGACCTCACCCTCGACCTGCCGCCGGACTTCGCCCTCAACCAGCCGCTGTCCACCTTTGCGCTGGCTGCCATCGACCTGCTGGACCCGGCGTCGGACAGCTACGTGGTCGACGTCGTGTCGGTGATCGAGGCGACCCTTGACGACCCGCGGCAGATTCTCGCCGCCCAACTGAACAAGGCCAAGGGCGAGGCCGTGGCGCAAATGAAGGCCGAGGGCATCGAGTACGACGAGCGGATGGAGCTGCTCGACGAGGTCAGTTACCCCAAGCCGCTGGAGGAGCTGCTCGCCGCCGCCTTCGAGGTCTATGTCGGCACCAACCCGTGGGCGGCCGACGCGCACCTGTCGCCGAAGTCCGTCGTCCGCGAGATGTGGGAGCGGGCGTTCACCTTCCGGGAGTTCGTGAACACCTACGGGCTGACCCGCGCCGAGGGGGCCGTGCTGCGCTACCTGTCCGACGCGTTCAAGGCCCTGCGCTCGGGTGTGCCCGCCGACGCGCGCACCGAGGAGGTCACCGACGTCGTCGAGTGGCTGGGCGAGCTCGTGCGCCAGGTGGACTCGTCGCTGTTGGACGAGTGGGAGCAGCTGACCTCCCCCGACCAGCCGATGGACGTGCCGGTGGCGGTCCCCGCCCGCCCGCGGCCGCTCACCGGCAACGAGCGAGCGTTCACCGCCATGGTGCGCAACGCGCTGTTCCGGCGGGTCGAGCTCTTTGCCCGGCGGCGCTGGTACGACCTGGGCGAACTGGACGGGGGCGCCGGCTGGGATGCCGACCGGTGGGAGGCAGTCGTCCGCGCGTACTTCGCCGAGCACGACGAGGTGCGCACCGGCGCCGACGCCCGGGGGCCCGCCCTGCTGATCGTCGACAGGTCCGAGCCCGGCGTGTGGCGGGTGCGGCAGATCCTGGACGACCCGGCGGGCGACCACGACTGGGGGTTCGACGTCCAGGTGGACCTGGAGGCCTCCGACGAGGAGGGCGCCGCGGTGATCCGGCTGGTCGACGCCGGCCGCAAGGATTGAAGGCCTCGGCGTCGCTGTCCCGCGCAGCATGCGCGACGCGTGGAACGGCGGCCTAGCGGTGCGGGGACATTTGTTCCGGAATCGTGACGTTCCGCGGCTCTCCGGCCCCGCTGTGCAGTCCTATCCTGCATCCAGCCGGCGTCTCCCCACGCCCGCGATGTCGGAGGAACCGATGCCCCAGCGCCTGCGGCAACAGCGCCGTCCCGATCCGCGCAGGGCCCGCGGACCACAGCGTGCCGGCGGCGACTGGGAGGCACGGACGATCCCCGGCGAGGTGGCCAGGGAACGAGCCGTCGACAGGGAGCCGACCCTCTTCGGATTGCCCGCCGAGTTCGCGAAGGGGGACGACGAGACCGAGCGGGGGGTCGAACCGGACGACGTCCTCCCTCCCGATCAGGACCTGGTGATCGTGCGGCGGGCCGACCGGATCGGTGGGAGTGCGCTCGTGCTTGCCGGTGTGGCCGCGAACGTGAGCCTGACCCTGTCCTGGTCGCCCGGCGGGGGGCTCGACGGCCTGTCCCTGGTGGAGCGCGGCGTCCGGGTGCTGGGCACCGGTGCTCCCGGATCGGTCCCTCTGAGCACCTGGCAGCCGCTCGTCGTGGTGCTCAGCGGTGGCGTCCTC
>JALYMS010000228.1 GCA_030773535.1 Actinomycetota bacterium
TGACGAACGGATCGAAGTCGCCGATGTGGTTGACGGCGAGCAGCAGTGGGCCGCGCCGGAGCTCGTCGGGCACCGCACCGGTGACCTCGATGGCGCCGAAGATCTCCACCAGCCAGGCGAAGCGCCGCAGCACGAATGTCCAGAACTCCCACGGCGGGGCGGCCACGATCGCCATCTCGCGGGCGAACCACTCGGGGTCGTCGGGCCGGATGAGCCGGGCGAGGTCCTCGGGCAGCTCGGGAGCAGCCGGCCGCCACGCGAGCAGCCGCCCGACCGGTCCGGTCACCGCGGAGCCCACTGCGCGCGCTCCTCGAGCAGCTCGCGCAGCATGGCCGGCCGGTCGGTCATGATGCCGTCGACGCCGAGGTCGAGCAGAGCGGTGCACTCCGCCGGGTCGTCCACCGTCCAGACGTGCACCTGCAGGCCGCGCTCGTGAGCGGCGGCGACGAACCGCTCGTCCACGAGCGCACGGCCGCCCAGCTGCAGGGGCACCTGCGCGCAGCCCGCCTGGATGCGGACCAGGCCCGCGGCTCGAGGCGAGTACGACGACAGTCGCAGTGCGGCGACCCCGCGCGGCCCGAGGGACGTGCAGACCGTGGGCCCGAACAGCCGGCGGGCCGCGGCCAGCCGGGCGTCGGAGAACGAACCGAGGCAGATGCGCTCGGCGGCGCCGGTCCGGCGCACCAGCCGCACCAGGGGCGCGAGTGCGCCGGCGGCCTTGATGTCGAGGTTGAAGCGGACGTCGGGCCAGGCGCCGATCAGGTCCTCGAGGCGCTGGATCGGTTCCCGCCCGCCGATCCGCGCCGCGGAGACCTCTGCCCAGGGCAGGTGCTCCACGCGCCCGCTGCGGTCGGTGATCCGCTCCAGGGTGGGGTCGTGGAAGGCGACGAGGACGCCGTCGGCGGTGACCCGCACGTCGGTCTCGAGATAGCGGTATCCCAGATCGACGCACGCCTGGAACGCGGGCAGGGTGTTCTCCAGGTGCTCGATCGCTCCGCCGCGGTGTGCCATCGCCAGGGGAGCTGGCGCGTCGAGGAACGCATAGCGCGCGGCGGGCACCCCGCAACGCTAGTGGGCGGCTGCATCCGCACGAGGACGCCCCGACGTCAGCTCAGCGGGCCCGGACGGCGGCCGCCATCCGGTCGACCATGGTGGTGAGCAGGGCACGCCCGGTGGCGAAGTTGAGGCGCACGTGGCCATCGCCCGGCGCCCCGCACTCCCGACCCTCGACGAGCGCCACACGGGCGCGGTCGAGGAAGAACTCCCCCGCCGGCCGGTCGAGCCCGAGCTCGCGGCAGTCCAGCCACGCCAGGTAGGTGCCCTCCGGCTGCCGGTACCGGATCTCCGGGAGTCGCTCGGCCAGGAGTTCGCCCAGGAGCCGCCGGTTGCCGTCGAGGTAGGTGAGCACGCCGTCCAGCCACTCGCCGCCCGAGTCGTAGGCGGCCGTGCTGGCCAGCACACCCAAGGTCGAGGCGCCGTGACCGAACAGGAAGCCGACCTGGTCCCAGTGCTCGGCGTCCGCCGGGTCGGACAGGACGAGCTGGGCCGCCTTCAGGCCCGGCAGGTTCCACGCCTTGGACGCCGACGTCGCGGTCAGCGCGTGCCGGGCCGCGACAGTGGAGAGGGACGCGTAGGGGCGGTGCGCCGCGCCGGGGTGCACCAGCGGGGCGTGGATCTCGTCGGAGAAGACGCGGCCCCCCGCCCGCTCGACGACATCGACCAGCGCGAGCTGCTCCTCGGCGGTGAACACCCGTCCCGTCGGGTTGTGCGGATTGACGTGCACCACCAGGCCGGCGCCGGCCCGCAGCGCCCGGTCGATGCCGTCGAGGTCGTACGTGGCGCGCCCGTCGCACTCGACCATCGGAACCTCGATCAGCTCCCGCCCCAGCAGGCCGGGCACGGTGCGGAAGGGCATGTACGCGGGCGTGGGCAGCACGACGGGGCTGCCCGGGGGAGTGAAGTGCTCGAGAACCGCCTGCAGGCCGGCGATCACATCGGGCAGTGGGAAGATCCGTTCCGCGGGCACCTCCCACCCGTAGCGCCTCGCCTGCCAGCCGGAGCAGGCGTGGGCCATCCCTTCCGCCGCCGCCGTCGGGAGGTAGCCAAACCGGGCCTGGTCGACGGCGTCGTGCAGCACCTGCGTCACCGCCGGAGCGGTCCCCAGATCCATCTCCGCCACCCAGGCGCCGATCGCGGTGCCGTAGCGCGTCCACTTGAGGCTTCCCGCGGCCCGCAGCCGGTCCTCGGTGAGGTCGTCGAAGGGCCGAGGCGCCGGTACGCCGTCCAGGGGCTCCGGTGCGCCTGCCATGTCCGATCCTCCTGCTGTCTGGTTCTGGCGTGTTCGGCCGAATCTGTCGGTCCCGGCGTCTAGCGTGCGCACTCGTGGCAGACGAGCAGGCCCTGGGTTCGACGGACGTTCTCCCTGCGCCGGTCCCCCGCCGGGGGAGCGGCGACACGCGGCGCTGCGGATGGTGCCGCCGGATCCTGCCGGACCAGGGATCGGTCGGCCGCCCGCGGCTGTACTGCGGTCAGGCCTGCCGGCAGCGCGCCTACGAGCAGCGCTCGGCGACGGCGAAGGCAGGACTGCCCGGCGACGTCGTCCTGGTGTCGCGCGCCGAGCTGGACGGCCTGCAGGACCGGCTGTACCAGCTGCGCTGTGCGCTGGAGGACGTCTCGACGCTGCTGTCCGAACGCCCGACGAAGGCCGAGCTCGAGCGAGCGTTGGCCGACCTGCTGCGCACGACCGGACGCCTGGACCGGCTCTGGGTCACCGAACGCGCCGGTTGACGCGACTCCGGCTGTCAGTCCGGGTCCGTGCTGTCGTCGTCGGCGTCCTCGGAATCGGGCTGCTGATTCGAGTTGTCCGGCAGATTGCCCTCGCTCTCGCTACCCGGGTCGTCGCCGCTGTCCGGGTTCCCGCTGTCGGTGGTGCCGTCGCTCTGGCCGTCACCGGCCGCCTGGCAGCCGGTCATCGTGGCGCCGCCCCCGAACAATGCCAGCGCGGTGAACAGTGCGGCGATGGGACGTCGGATCTGCATGCCTCGACAGTACGAACCCAGGGGGTGCGCCGCCCGTCGAGCCACCTGGATCACCCGGCTTACGTCACTGTGACGCAACTGTGCCGGTCTGGCGGGTCCAAGGGGAGGAGTGACCGGAGCAGGCGCAGTAGCCCTGGAGGGCTGCGGAGGTCGGCCGGCAGCTCGGTCGGTAGCAGACCAAAATCAACAGAACAAGATCGATCTGGCGGGGGGCAGGGACGTCGATCCGCGGCGACACCGAGGCTCCAGACGTCCGACCGGAACACCGAGGAGCAGGTGCGCAGCCACGACTCGGGGATGCGCAGGAAGGAACGAGGCACGACCGGATCGGCGAACGCACCTGCCGAGTGCCGTGGAAACGGCGGCGCTCCCAGCTGACCCGTTCAAGATCGTCAGCCTCTCCCGAGCGGCAACCGATAGCGCCGATAATGCACATTATGTCAAGTGGCGCCATGGCGTTGGGGCGGGAGCCCTCAGATCGTCGGCTGAAGACGTCCCGATCGCGGATCGACCAAAGTCGTTACTCCGGCGGCGAGTCCTGGACCTTGGTCGCTACCGGATGCCCAGATCGGGCTGCTCGTGCACGACGCCGGTCTCGCGTAGTCCCTTTGCCGCGTGGGTAGGGCGGCGTACCGCAACCGGCCCGCAGGGAGGAACCGTGAGCAAGCAGCGTCCCGACACCGATCAGCGCGACGAGCCGGCCGGCACACCGTCGCCCGGGCAGGGCAACCTGACCGCCAAGCCCGTGACACCCGGCACCGACGACGCGCACACGGCGTCGGCCGTCCCGGGCGCCTACGACGCCGACGAAGCGGCGCAGCAACGCGGCAAGGCCGTGAAACCGGGCAACTGACCGGCCTCTCCCTGGTGCGTGGGGTTGACTGCTCCCCGACGCCACCCGCAGGACGACATCGGAGGAGCCGACCGTGGAGAGCCTCGGCCGGTTCTGGGCGCGGGTCACCGCAACGGTGCCCGAGCTCCGGCCGACCGTGCTGCTCGGCACCGCGGGGGTTGCGGCCCTGCTGGTCCTCTCCCCCGCCCTGTGGCGCAGCACCCGGCACGTGGTGACCATCGCGCACGAGGGCGCGCACGGCGTCGCGGCGCTGGTCTCCGGTCGGCGGCTGTCCGGCATCCGCCTGCACTCCGACACCTCCGGGCTCACCGTCTCGGCCGGCCGGCCGGCCGGTCCGGGCATGGTGCTCACCTGCGCGGCGGGCTATACGGGACCGGCTCTCTTCGGCCTCGGGGCAGCCGCGCTGCTCGCCGCCGGTCACGCGGTCGGGTTGCTCTGGGCCCTCCTGGGGCTGCTCGCGCTCCTGCTGGTCCAGATCCGCAACTGGTACGGCCTGTGGTCGGTCCTGGTCACCGGCGGCGTCGTGTTCGCCGCCACGTGGTGGCTGCCGCCGGAGGGCCAGGCCGCATTCGCCGCGCTCGCGACCTGGTTCCTCCTGCTGGCCGCCCCCCGCACGGTGCTGGAGCTGCAGAGCGCCCGCCGGCGGCGACGAGCGCCGGACTCCGACGCCGACCAGCTCGCCCGGCTCACCGGTCTGCCGGCGCTGCTGTGGGTCGGCTTCTTCCTGGCGGTCGACGTCGGTGCGCTGCTCCTGGGCGGCACCTGGCTGCTCACCTGAGCCGCTGGGCGTCCTTCGCCGACGGCCGCTCGACGGGCGGTGTCCCGGGCCGGCTGCGCCGACGGGGCTCGCAACCGGCCGGCTGCCGCACCGGGTCGACCTTCGGTGGTGGCGGGATCTCCAGGGTCACGTCCTTGGGCCCGACGGTCACCTGCCGGCCGTGGTGCCGGATGTCGAGCGGCTCACCGTCCTCGATCCGGTAGGTGGCGTGCCCGTGGGTGACCGCCACGGTGAGCCGCCGTCCCCGGTAGACGACCCGGAACCGCATGCGCGTGATGCGCTCGGGCAGGCGGGGACCGAAGGTCAACTCGCCGTTGTGGTCGCGCAGCCCACCGAAGCCGGCGACGGCGACGGTCCACCCGCCCGCCATCGACGCGATGTGCAGCCCGTGTCCCGCGTTGTGGTGCAGGTTCTGCAGGTCGGTCAGCGCCGCCTCGGCCCAGTAGTCGTGCGCG
>JALYMS010000229.1 GCA_030773535.1 Actinomycetota bacterium
CCGACGAGTTCCTCACCGACGCGACCCCGCCGGCGGAGGAGGCCGCTCCGGCGCCCGAGCCGGTACCCCAGCCCGTTCCGGCCGGCGAGGGGCCGCTCACGGTTCCTCCGGCCCAGGTGACGGTGGACGTCCTCAACGGCACCGGGACCACGGGACTCGCCGCCACGGTGGCCGACTCGCTCCGGGCCGAGGGCTTCGGAGTGGGCTCCGTGGGCAACGAGCCGGGAACGGTGAACGAGAGCGTCGTCCGTCACGGGCCGAACGCCGTGGAGCAGGCGCGCACCGTGGCGGCGGCTGTGCCCGGTGCGGTGCTGCAGCCCAGCGACGCCATCGGCGACACGGTCCAGCTGGTCATCGGGCCCGGCTTCGCGAGCGTCGTCCCGGTCCCGGTCGGGGCGCCTCCGGCCAAGACGGCGGCTCCCGCGCCGGTCGCTCCCACGCCGTCGTCGGCGCCGGTCAGCTGCCGCTGAGGCTGCTCAGCCGAAGCGACCGGAGATGTAGTCCTCGGTCGCCTTCTCGTCCGGGTTGCTGAAGATCTTCTCGGTCGCGTTGAACTCGATCAGCCGGCCCGGCTCGCCGGCCCCGGCCACGTTGAAGAACCCGGTCTGCTCGCTGACCCGAGCCGCCTGCTGCATGTTGTGCGTGACGATGACGATGGTGAAGCGTTCCTTCAGCTCCGTCATGAGGTCCTCGATGGCGAGGGTGGAGATGGGGTCCAGCGCGGATGCCGGCTCGTCCATGAGCAGGACGTCGGGCTCGACTGCGATCGCACGGGCGATGCAGAGCCGCTGCTGCTGGCCGCCGGAGAGGCTCGACCCCGGGCGGCCCAGCCGGTCCTTGACCTCCTTCCAGAGGTTGGCGCCCTGCAGGGAGCGCTCGACCAGGTCGTCCAGATCGGCCTTCTTCATCTTCCGGGCGTTGAGGCGGACGCCGGCGGCGACGTTGTCGTAGATCGACATCGTGGGGAACGGGTTGGGCCGCTGGAAGACCATGCCGATCTGCCGGCGCACGGTCACCGGGTCGACGTCGGGGCCGTAGAGGTCCTCGGCGTCCATGGCGATCTTGCCCTCGACGCGGGCGCCGGGCAGCACCTCGTGCATCCGGTTGATCGAGCGCAGGAAGGTCGACTTGCCGCACCCCGACGGGCCGATGAGTGCGGTGACGCTGCGAGGTTCGATGGAGACCGTCACGTCGGCGACGGCGCGGAAGTCGCCGTAGAAGATGTTGAGGTCCGAGACGTCGATGCGCTTGGCCACGAGAGGAGTCCTCCAGGGATGCCGGTCAGCGACCGGTCTTGGGGGCGAAGAAGCGGCTGATCAGACGGGCGACGACGTTCAGGGCCATGACCATCATGATCAGGATGAGGGCCGCCGTCCACGCGCGGTCGATGGCGAACTCGGGCGGCACCCCCGGCTGGGTGAGCTGGTAGTACGCGTAGACCGGCAGGGTCGCCATGCGCCCGTCCACCGGGTTGACGTTGGTGACGTTCGTGATGCCCACGGTCACCAGCAGCGGCGCCGTCTCACCGACGACCCGGGCGATGGCCAGGGTGACGCCGGTGCCGAGGCCGGCGAGGGCGGTCGGGAGGACGACCTTGACGATCGTCCGCCACTTGGGGACGCCGAGGGCGTAGGCGGCCTCGCGCAGGTCGTTGGGCACGAGCCGGAGGACTTCCTCCGAGGAACGCACGACGACCGGGATCATCAGCACGGCCAGCGCCACCGCTCCCACGACGCCCATTCGAACCCCGGGGCCGAAGAACAGGGCGAAGAGCGCATAGGCGAACAGTCCGGCGACGATGGACGGGATGCCGGTCATCACGTCGACGAGGAACGTGATCGCCTTCTTGAGTCGGCCTGTCCCGTACTCCACCAGGTACACCGCGGTGAGCAGCCCGATCGGGACGGCGATGAGGGTGGTCAGTCCGGTGATGACCAGCGTCCCCATGATCGCGTGGTAGGCGCCTCCGCCCTCGCCCAGGACCCCGTAGAGCGACCAGGTGAAGAACTGCCCGTCGAAGCGCTCGACGCCCCGCCGGAGGACCTCGTAGCCCAGCGACAGCAGCGGCACCATCGCCAGGCCGAAGGCGCTGACCACGACGCAGGTCACCAGCCGGTCGGTGGCAGTGCGCGACCCCTCGGCGGCGCGCGACATCACGTAGAGGGCGACCGTCCCCAGGAGGGCGGTGTAGAGCACGTAGAGCGCCACGTTGAGGCTGAACACGGTGTCCAGGAGGGCGACGACGCCGAGCGCGCCCGCGAACGCCGCCGGCGGCGCCCACCGGGGCAGGTGGCCGCGGACGGCAAATGCGTTGCCGGGCTGGGCATCCCTGCCGGTGCCGGGGGGCGACATCGTCACGAGGCTCATCAGTTCGCTCCGGAGAAGTCGGCCCGCCGGTTGACGATCGCCCGGGCGAGCATGTTGACCGCGAAGGTGATGACGAACAGCGCCAGGCCGCTGGCGATGAGCGTGTTCACATCCAAGCCGGTGGACTCTGGGAACTGCAGGGCGATGTTGGCCGCGATCGTCGACGGGTTCTCGCTGCCGATCAGGCTCAGCGTGATGCCGCCCGTCGCGGACAGGACCAGCGCCACCGCCAGCGTCTCGCCGAGCGCCCGGCCCAACCCCAGCATGGCGCCGCCGATGACACCGGACCGGCCGTAGGGGAGGACGGCCATGCGGATCATCTCCCAGCGGGTCGCCCCGAGGGCCAGCGCGGCCTCGCGGTGCAGAACGGGTGTCTGGGAGAACACCTCCCGGGCCAGCGCGCTGATGATCGGCAGGATCATCACCGCCAGCACCAGCCCAGCGGTGAGCATCGTTCGGCCGGTGGCCGAGGCGGGGCCGGCGAACAGCGGGATGAAACCGAGGTTCTCCTCCGCCCACCGGTAGAACGGGACCAGGCGGGGGGCCAGCCAGAAGATGCCCCAGAATCCGTAGACGATGCTCGGGATGGCGGCCAGGAGGTCGACCACGTAACCCAGCCCCGGGGCCAGCCGCCGGGGTGCGTAATTGGTGAGGAACAGTGCGATGGCGACCGCCAGCGGGGTGGCGACCAGCAGGGCGATCAGCGCCGCCATGACGGTTCCGAAGAGCAGGGGGACGACGTAGGCCGTGACCCCTTCCCCGCCCGGGATGTCCTCGGCCGGGGCCAGCAAGGCCGGCGCCGACTGGACGACCAGGAACGCCGCGACCCCCGCCAGGACCACGAGGAGCGCGATCCCCGCCCCCCGTGCACTGCCGGCGAAGATCCGATCCCCGAGCCGGCGAACGGACGGGGCGGTCACTGCTGCACCGTTATCGCGTCGATCGCCGTCAGGGCCTGTCCGCGCAGCATATTGGTGATGGGGGCGGAGCCTGCGGCCTCGGCCGCGTCGAGCTGCCCCTGTTCGCTGATCACGTAGACGAGGAACTCCGAGAGCGCCCCGACCTCGTCAGCTGATGGGTAGGTCAGGCAGCCGATGTGATAGCTGACCAGCACCAGCGGGTACTCGCCCGGGTCGCTGGTCGTGCGGTTGAGCTCGATGGCGAAGTCGTACTTGCCGCGGTCCGGCTGGCGTTCCGAGCCCTCGACGACGGCCGCGGCCGCCTCCGGGGACGGGGCCACGAACTGCTCGCCGACGCGGATGCGCGCGACGCCGAGGTCGCCGGCCTGGCTCACGTCGGCGTACCCGATCGTCCCGTTGCCGCTTCCGACGGCGGCGACGACCCCCGAGTTGCCGTTCGCGGCCTCCCCACCGCCGGTCGGCCACTCACCGTCGGGCTCGTAGGGCCAGGCCCCGGCCCCGGCGGCCGCGAGGTACTCGGTGAAGTTCTCCGTGGTGCCGGACTTGTCGGACCGGTGCACGGCGGTGATCCCCAGGTCCGGGAGCGCGACGCCGGGGTTGTCTGCGGCGATGGCCGGGTCGTTCCAGCGGGTGACCTGGCCGTCGAAGATCCGGGCGACGACCTCTGCGGTCAGATTGAGCTCGGCCACGCCCTCGAGCTGGTAGACGACGGCGATGGCGGAGATGTAGTTGGGCAGCTCGAAGACGCCCGACTCCCCGCAGCGCTCAATGGCCTGCTCGAGCTCCTCGGCGTCCAGCGCGGCGTCGGAGCCCGCGAACGTCACGGCTCCGTCGAGGAACTGCTCCCGCCCGCCGCCGGACCCCACCGGGTCGTAGTTCACCGTCACGCCGGGCTGCTCAGCCGCGAAGCCCGCCATCCACGCCTGCATGGCGGCCTGCTGAGCGCTGGAACCGGAACCGTTGATCGTTCCGCCGAGCTGAGTCCCGGCGCCGACGACGCCACCCCGTTCGTTCACCGCCGCGCAGCCGGTCAGCGTCACCGCACCGGCCACCGCCAGCACCAGCGACGCGGAGCGCGTCGTCCGCCTCAGTCCAAGTCGACCCACGCGGCCGAAGTTAGGCAGCGCAGATGGACGCCTGCCGGTGGAACGGTGAACAGCCGGTGAACGGAGCTCGTGAGCTGGCTCATAAGTGACCCGGAGGGGTGAGATCAGGGACCGGTCGGCGTCGTCTCAGCCGAAACGCCGACTGATGTAGGCCTCGGTCTGCGGATCCCGGCAGGCGGGCGCCGAGGGCAGATGCCGGAGCCCGGCCGTCTCAGCGGGGGTCGCGCTGCCAGGAGACGTCGACGGAGAAGCGCTCGAAGCCGCGACTCGCGTACAGCCGGACCGCCGCGACGTTGTCCTCCTCGACGTACAGGAGTACCGAGGCCAGGCCCTGGGAACGGAGGTGGGCGAGGCCGAGGTCGGTCAGCGCCCGGCCGAGGCTCGACCCCTGGGCGTCCGGGTCCACGCCGAGCACGTAGACCTCGCCGACGGCCTCGGGGCCGGCGTCCCCCGGCGGGTGGACCTTGGTCCAGTGGAACCCGAGGAGCCGGCCGTCCCGGTCGGGGTTCCCGCGCCAGGCGAGCAGGAAGCCCTCGGCGTCGAACC
>JALYMS010000230.1 GCA_030773535.1 Actinomycetota bacterium
CCCCGGAAGCGATCGCATCGCCGTCCGCAACCGTGCGGCATGACCGTCCGGCGCCATCGACACCGACGAAAAGCACTCGGAGATCAATATGCTGATGACGGCGGGAAGCGCGTCGTCGCCCAGGTGACCATCGACGACGAGGTCTTCGAGCGCCTGACCGGCGTCGGCACGCGGCCGCTGTTCGAGTACCGGCAGATCCGCATGGTCGGGCCGTCATGTCCGGGGCGGCCGACAGCGGCGCGCACGCTGCCAACGGGTTGGGTCACCGACCACTACGCCCCTGGGCCGCAACCGCTGAGCCTTCGCGAAGGCGTTTGTCCGGTCCCGCCAGACCGGCACGGAAGGGGAGGCTGGGATCGGCCGAGCAGGGTCCTGGGGCACTCACGTCGGGTGCGGATGGACCGGTGCCGTAGTCGATCATTCCGGGCTTGGTGAACCTACACCCCTATGGCAGTATGGTCATACCATTTGCGAGAGACGCACACCAGGGATGCGAGGGGTCGCGCTGCGGAACCGCGCCACGGACGGGCCTCCTGCCCCGCCGGACGACCGGACCCGCCGCGAGCGCCGGGTAACACCCATCAACAGGGAGTGAGGCAGACATGGGCAAGGGCCGTGTATTCGTCAGGGGTCTGACGTCGGAGACTTACGGGCTCAACCACTTCCGCCGCGAGCAGCTGGCGGTGGACCGGGTCCGGGATGACAGCGTCGTTGTCGACGACGCCGCCATCGGCCACTCGGGCGACAGCGAGAAGAGCCGCACCTGGTGGCGGATCGGTCCGGGTGACGAGGAGTTCCTCACCCAGACGCTGCAGGTCCACTTCGTGGAGCTGCCCGGCGAGTCCAGCAACCACGGCCACGGCCACCAGAACGAGGCCGCCTTCTACATCCTCGAGGGCGCTGGCTACGAGATCCACGACCACCAGCGCTACGAGTGGGAGAAGGACGACCTCGTCTTCGTCCACACCGACTCGGTGCACCGGCACTTCAACCCCTACCCGGAGAAAGCCGTCGCCCTCGTCGTCAAGGCGAAGTGCTCCTGGATGTTCCTGGGCCTGATCCAGCAGGGCCGCAGCGGCCCGGTGGACAACGAGGATAAGTTCGGCCCGCGCGAGGACTGGTCGCAGATCTGGACACCGGGCGTGCTAGACCGCAAGAAGGTCATCAAGCCCTCGGACTGCACCTGGGAGACCACCCAGCTCGGCCGCGTCCGGGTCATGAACGCTCCCGAGCGCACCGACGCCCGCCAGTTCTCGGTGGACGCACTGGAGCTGCAGGTGCCTGCCGGCGGCCGCTCGGGCAGGTACTGGAAGATGGCCGACGAGGTGCACTACATCCTCGAGGGCGACGGCTACGCGCTCATGTGGGAGGTGGAGGCCGAGATCGCCGAGAAGTACTACGCGCGCATCGCCACGGAGCCCACCCGGCACGAGTTCACCAAGGGTGACACGGTCTACGTCCCCCAGAACCACATCTGCCAGATTTTCGCTGCCGACGGCACGCCGCTGCGGGTGCTGTCCTTCCAGAACCGGCTGTTCAAGCACCTGGGCTACGACAACGTCGCTTATCTCGAGGACTCGCCGGAATACACGGCCTCGGCCGCGCAGGTCGGCGAGCTCGCCGGCCAGGCCTGACCGCTCGTCCGCACCACACAGCACCGACGGCGCCCCCGCGAGCACTCGCCTGCGGGGGCGTCCGCCGCTGTGTCCGCACCCGACCGGCCCGCGGCCGGTTCAGGAGACCCGCATGACCTCGCCGGCCCCGGGTCGAGCGTGAGCCGCCGTGACACCGTCGCCACGGCGGTCGGCGCGACCGTCTACTCGGTCTCCCTGGGCGCGGCGGTCGTCGCCCTGCCCCTGCTCGCTCTGGACGCCGGGTACACCGGCGTCCAGGTGGGCGTGCTGGTGGCCCTGTCGGCGGTCACCCAGATGCTCGGCCGGGTCGGCATGGGCTCCTGGATGAACCGCTTCGCCGACTGGTCGTTCGTCATCACGGCCTCGGCGATGCTGGCGCTCTCCAGCGGGCTGGCCGCCCTGAGCACCGACATCGTCCCCTTCGTCATAGCGCACCTGCTGCAGGGGTTCTCCCGCGCCTTCTTCTGGACCGGTACGCAGACCCACGCCGTCCGTGGCGACCGCCCGGCGGTGCGCGGCATGGCGATCGTCAACCTCTCGTCGGCCAGCGGACTGCTGGTGGGCCCGCTGGTGGCCGGCGCCATCGGCCAGATCTCCCTCCCGCTGGCGCTGGCCGTGAGCGCGACCCTGGCCGCCGTCGGCCTCGTCCCGGCCGCGCTGCTGGACCGGCTGCCGCCGTTCTCACCGCCCTCGGGCAGTTCGCAGAAACGGATCTGGCGGCGGCCCGGTGTCGACGCGGGTTGCTGGGCCGGCGTCTCGGCCGGCGCCTGGCGCGGGCTGCTGGGCTCCTACGTGCCCGTGGCGCTGGACGCCGCCCGCACGTCCGCGGGGCTCATCGGCTTCCTGGTCTCGATCGCCAACGCCGCCCAGCTGGCCGGTTCGGCCGGCGTCGCCCGGCTCGGCACCCGGGGGCTGGCGCGCTCGTTGGTGGCCGGGGCGGTGGCCGCGGGCGTCGGCGTGGGCCTGGTCGGCTTCGTGGCCGGCAGCCCGGTGGTCGCCGGCCTGGCCCTGGCCCTCTCGGGCCTGGGCGCCGGAGCCCTGCAGACGGCGGGGCCGGCGGTCGCGGCCGAGGCCGTGCACCCAGAGGAGCGTGGGGCGGTGATGGCGGCGTCCGGCACGTTCCGGGCGGCCGCGCTGCTGGCCGCGCCGCTGGCGGCGGCCGGCCTGGTCGCCGTCGCGCCGGTGTCGGTGGCCCTCGCCGTGGGCGGTGCACTGATCGTCGTCCCGGTCAGGTGGGCCTGGCGGCTGGCCCGGAGGACGGGGCCGGCAGCCGCCTAGCGTCGCGCGGCCTCGACCCCGTCCAGGAATCCCAGAATGCGGGCGGGCGCGCTCTGCTCGGTCTGCTCGGCGACCGGCACGTCCCAGTACTGGGCGTTCGGCAGGCACTCCTGCAGGTACCGGGCGGCCGAGGGGGCGTGCGACTCATCCTGCCCCGGCACGATCAGCGCCGGCAGGTCGCAGGTCAGCAGGTCCTCGGGCTCCGGCCCCGGCACGGTGTCCCGGTCGAACAGCAGGCGTACCAACCCGGCCACCGTCGTCCGGTAGCGGCCGGCGTCGAGGACGCCATAGGCCTCGGCGAACGCGTCGTCGGTGCGCAGGACGCTGTTCCACGGACCGACGCGCGGGTCCTTGGTGAAGGTCGACCCGGACTCGCGGGCCAGCGCGGCGACGGCGGCCGTGCCGTGCTCGTCGACGTAGGCCAGGTGCTGCTCGAAGCGCGAGTGCTGCTTCATCCGGTACTTCACGCCGCCGGCCGGCGAGAACAGCACCATGGAGCGCACCCGGTCCGGGTGGGCGACGCCGATGGCGGCCACCGCCGAGCAGCCCACGCAGCCGCCCATGAGGTGGGCGGACTCCACCCCGAGCGTGTCGAGCAGCCCCACGCCCTGGCGCACGTAGTCCGCCCAGGAGATCCGCTCGACACGGCCGCCGGAGTGCCCGGACTCACGCCGGTCGAAGGTGATGCAGGTGTAGCGCTGCGGCAGGTGATCGAGCAGGTTCAGCCGCTTGTAGATGCCGACCGTGCGCCAGCTCTCCAGCGTGGAGTCGAAGCCGCCCGGCGAGAACATCAGCAGCGGCGGACCGTCGCCGGTCACTTCGTAGCGGGTCGCGATCCCGTCGGCGACGGCGGTGGGCACGGCTGTACCACTCCTCGGGGTTGGGGACTTCAGGATTGCGCGGCGTCAGGACGCCGGAGGCACCGGGATGCCGCCGGGCAGCTGGCGGGCCGAGCGGACGTCGTCGGCGTAGCGCGTCATCGCGTCCAGCGTCTGCTGCGCGACGTTGACGTAGGTGTCCGGCGCGCCCTCGATCGCCGACGCGGCGTAGCCGATGGCCGCGGTGACCATCCGCATGCGCCCGTCGAGCCAGGGACCGCCCCCGAAGCCGCCGACCACCGGGATGCCCACGGCCTCGGCGACGGCCGCACCCACGACGGGGCCGCTGTTGGTGAAGTTCAGCAGCGCGGCACCGGCGTCCTCGAGCCGCTTGGCCTCGGCGACCAGCTCGTCCTTGAGCTCGACGGGGACGGCGTCCGCGGCCGACGGGATCGACTTGTACTCGACGCCGTACCGCAGCGCGGTCTGCGGGGTGATGCCGAACTGGGCGAACACCGGGATGCCGGCGCGGGTGACCGCCTCGACGGCGTCCAGGTAGTCCGAGGCGGCGTCGAGCTTCACCATGTCGACGCCGGCCTCCTTGACGAACCGGATGGCGGCGCGCACAGCGCTGTCGGCGCCCTCCTGCAGCGGGCCGAACGGGAAGTCGACGCTGACCAGAGCGCGGGAGGTGCCCCGGCGCACCGCCTTGGCGACGACGAGCATCTCCTCCATGGTCACCTCGAAGGGGTTCGAGTGGCCCCAGAGGTTGACGCCGACGGTGTCGCCCACGGAGACCAGGTCCACGCCGGCCCGGTCGACGATGCGCGCGATCTGGTAGTCCCACGCGACGACGCCGACGATCTTGCGCCCCTCCTCCTTGCACCGCTGGAGGTCGCGCAGGGTCACCTTCTGCGAGGCCATCGGCGGCCGCTCAGACCCGGAGCGCGGTCAGGATGTCGACCACGTCCAGCTCGTCGGCGTCCGGCAGGAGCACGCGGGCGTGCGGCCGGAGGGCGGCCACCGCGGCGGCG
>JALYMS010000231.1 GCA_030773535.1 Actinomycetota bacterium
CCCGAGGAGCACGCCGACGACCTCTCCCGGCTCATCGCGGCCCTGGACTCGGGGCCGGTCGACCTCTTCGCCAGCAGCGGCGGTGCCATCAACGCGCTCGCTCTGGTCGCCCGGCACCCCGAGCAGGTGCGCACACTCGTGGCGCACGAGCCGCCGGCGGCCGCACTGGTGCCCGACCGCGAGCTGGCCCTCGCCGCCTGCCGGGACATCTCCGACACCTACCAGCGCAGCGGGCTCGGCGCCGGGATGGCGAAGTTCATCGCGATCGTCACCCACCGGGGACCGATCGGTGCCGACTACCTGGAGCGGCCGGCACCGGATCCGGCCATGTTCGGCCTGCCGACCGAGGACGACGGCTCGCGGAACGACGCCCTGCTCGCTCAGAACCTGCTGCCCTGCTCCCACTTCGAGCCCGACCTCGATGCGCTCCGGGCGGCGTCGACGCGCATCGTCCTGGCGGCCGGCGCCGGGTCCGACGGCGAGCTGGCCAGCCGCGGCGCGCACGCCGTCGCCGAGCGGCTGGGGAACACGCCGGTGGTGTTCCCGGGCGGCCACGGGGGCTTCCTCGGCGGGGAGTACGGGCAGACCGGCGAGCCGGAGGCGTTCGCGGCCCGCCTGCGGGAGGTGCTCGCAGCCGCGGAGTAGCCCCGCCGACGTGCGATCCGATCGGCAGGGGAAGCCGCGGGCCCTCCAGCAGCGTTGCTGACGGCGATGTCCGCCACCGCGCCCCCGCCCCTGTCCGTGCTGGAGCTGGCCACCGTCGGCACGGGCCAGTCCTCCGCCGACGCCCTGGCCTTCACCGCGCGAGTGGCGCAGGCCGCCGACCGCCTCGGTTACACCCGCCTCTGGGTCGCGGAGCACCACAACATGCCGGCTGTGGCCAGCACCAACCCCCCGGTGCTGATCGCCCACCTGGCGGCGATCACCGAGCGGATCCGCATCGGGTCCGGTGGCGTGATGCTGCCCAACCACGCGCCGCTCGTCGTCGCCGAGCAGTTCGCCCTGCTCGAGGCGCTGCATCCCGGGCGGATCGACCTCGGCATCGGGCGGGCGCCGGGCACCGACCAGCAGACGGCGCTCGCCCTGCGCCGCGACCCGGCGGCGCTGTCGGCGGAGGACTTCCCGCAGCACCTGCTCGATCTGCTCGGCCTCTTCGGCGACGAGCGGGTGGCGGGCGGCCTGGCCGAGCGCTTCGCCGCCACCCCCGCAGCTCGCTCCGCGCCGGAGGTGGTGCTGCTCGGTTCCAGCGGCTTCTCCGCACAGCTGGCCGGTGCGCTCGGGCTCCCGTTCGCCTACGCCCACCACTTCGGCGGGCCGCACACGCTGGCCGCCGTAGGGCTCTACCGCGACTCGTTCCGGCCGTCGGCCGCCCTGGACCGTCCGTACACCATCGTGACGGCGAACGTGCTGGCTGCCGACACCGACGACGACGCCCGGCGCCTGGCGCTGCCCGGTCAGCTGATGCGGCTGTCCATCCGGACGAACCGGCTGCGGCCGGTGCCCAGCCTCGCGGAGGCGGAGGCCGATCCGGAGCGGGCCGCGGCCGAGGCGATGCCCAGCAACGCGATCGTGGGGGCACCGGACACGGTCGTCGCGGCGATGCGGGCGCTCGCTGCGGAGACCGGTGCCGACGAGCTCATGCTCTCGGCGTCCACGCACGGCGTGGAGGAGCGGCTCCACAGCCTCGAACTGGTGGCGCGGGCCTGGGGCCTGCCGTCGTCGGAGGGCCGCACCGCCGCCTGAGTTGCACGGTCCCTCGCTCGTCGTCGCTGCCCCAGTGCTGCAGCACGAGGGTGGCGACCACAGGGCTGGGGTGGCGACGGAGAAATCGTCGCGACGCCCGGAACGCGAGGTCCTAGCGGCCGAGGTGGCGGTAGCGATGCAGTCGGCTGCGCAAGCGCTCGCCGTCGGCGCGGCCCAGCAGCCCGGCCAGCTCCTCGCCGAGCACCCGGCCCAGCCGCTGGCAGAACTCGACCGGCTCGTCGGCGGCGTCCGGGCGCTCCGGCACCACCCGGTCGACGATGCCGGCTCGCCACAGGTCGGTGGCCCGCACACCCTGCGCCTGCGCCATGTCGCCCGCCCGGTCGACGGTGCGGTGCACGATCGCGCTCGCGCCCTCCGGCGGCAGCGGGCCGAGCCACCCGTTGGCCGCCGCCAGCACCCGGTCGGCGGGGACCAGGGCAAGCGCACCGCCGCCGGTGCCCTGCCCCAGCAGGACGGCGAGGGTCGGCGCCTGGAGCATCACCAGGTCCTGGAGGCAGCGGGCGATCTCACCGGCCATCCCGCCCTCCTCCGCCTCCCGCGACAGCGCCGCGCCGGGGGTGTCGATCAGCGTCACCAGCGGCAGGTGCAGCTCCTCGGCGAGGTGCATGCCGCGCCGGGCCTCGCGCAGTGCCGCCGGGCCCAGGGGCGCCGTCAGCGACTGGCCCCGCCGGTCCTGCCCGAGGACCACGCAGGGCGCGCCACCGAACCGGGCCAGCGCGAGCAGCAGGCCGGGGTCCTTCTCCCCGGCGCCGGTGCCGGAGAGGCCGACGACGTCGGTCGCCGCCGTCCGCAGCAGCCGGCGCACCCCCGGCCGGTCCTCGCGGCGGGACGCGGTGACCACCTCCCAGGCGCTGCGGCCGTCCTCCGGGTCGTCGGCGTCGGTGCCGTCCTCGGGGGTCGGCAGGTCCGCCCCGGCGACGTCACGGTGCCAGGTCGACCGGGCGGCGAGCACCCGCAGCGCGCGGTCGGCCAGGTCGGCGATCTCCTCGGGCGGGACGACGGCGTCGATCAGCCCGTGCTGGGCCATGTTCTCGGCGGTCTGCACACCCCCGGGGAACGGCTCGCCGTAGAGCGCCTCGTAGACCCGCGCCCCCAGGAACCCGATGGAGGCGCCGGGCTCGGCGATGGTGACGTGACCGGTGGAGCCCCACGACGCCAGCACCCCGCCGTACGTCGGATGGCGCAGGTACACGAGATAGGGGAGGCCGGCCTCCTTGTGCCGGGCGACGGCGGCGGTGATGCCGATCATCTGCAGGAAGGCGACCGTGCCCTCCTGCATCCGGGTGCCGCCGGACACCGGGGCGGCGAGCAGGGGGAGTCCCTCGTCGGTGGCGCGCTCGACGGCGGCGATCAGCCGCTCGGCCGCCGCGATCCCGATCGACCCGGCGAGGAAGCCGAACTCGCCGGCGACGACCGCGACCCGCCGGCCGCGCAGCTTTCCCTCGCCGGTGATGATCGACTCGTCCTGGTGGGTCCGCCGTGCGGCCTCAGCCAACTCGGCGGCGTAGTCGTCGTCCACGGTGCGCGGCGGGACGGGGGAGTCCCAGGACTTCCACGAGCCCGCGTCCAGCACGAGGTCCCGTAGCGACCGGGCGTCCAGGCGGGCGGACCGGCCCGGGCCGGTCACGTGGCGTGCCCGTCCTCGAGATCCTCGGTCGCCGGCTGCGGCACGCCCTCGGCCGCACCCGACGACGCCGACCCCGACTCCGAGCCGGACAGCCAGGCGCGGATCGCGTCGTTGTCCGCGCCGAGCGTCGGCGGAGCGCCGTGATCCCGCCGGGTGGTCTCGGTCTCGCCGTCCGGACCGGCCGCGAAGAAGCGCAGCGGCGGCCCGGGCAGGGTGAGCGATCCGAGCGTCCGGTGCTCGACGTCGATCAGCAGGCCCTGCGCCCGCACCTGGTCCCAGGCGTACACCTCGTCGAGGGTGCGCACCTTGCCCGCCGGGACGCCCGCCGAGTCCAGCCGGGACAGCAGCTCCTCGGGGGAGATGTCGGCGAAGGTCGTCTCCAGCAGCTCGATGACGTCGTCCCGGTTGCCCACGCGTTCGCCGTTGGTGGCCATGCCCGGCGCGTCGGGATCCAGGCCGAACTCGGTGCACAGCCGCCGCCACAGCCCCTCGCTGCCGCAGGAGAGCTGCACGCTGCCGCCCTTGCAGTGGAACAGCCCGTAGGGGGAGATGGAGGGGTGGTGGTTGCCCTGGGCGCGGGGCACCTTCCCGGCGACGGTGTGCGCCGTCCCCTGGTAGGCGTGCACGCCGACGACGGCGGACAGCAGCGACGTGCGCACCACCTGTCCCCGCCCGGTCCGCTCCCGCTCCAGGAGGGCGGCGAGCACGCCGTAGGCGCCGTACATGCCGGCCAGCAGGTCGCTGATCGGCACGCCGACCTTCTGCGGGTCCTCCGGCCCCGAGCCGGTCAGCGACATCAGCCCGCCCTCGCCCTGCGCGATCTGGTCGTAGCCGGCCCGGCCGCCCTCGGGGCCGTCGTGGCCGAAGCCGCTGATCGCCAGGGTCACCAGGCGGGGGTTGAGCTCGGCCAGCACGTCGTTGCCGAAGCCGAGCCGGGCCAGCGTGCCCGGCCGGAAGTTCTCCATCAGCACGTCGGCCCGGCGCAGCAGCTCGGTGAGCAGGCCCTTGTCTTCCGGGTCCTTGAGGTCGAGCGTGATCGACTCCTTGTTCCGGTTGGCGGAGAAGAAGTAGGTGGACTCGCGCCCGCCGTCCGGGGCGTCGACGAAGGGCGGCCCCCAGCCCCGGCTGTCATCCCCTGAACCGGGACTCTCCACCTTGACCACGCGTGCGCCGAGGTCGCCGAGCATCATCGCGGCGTGCGGCCCGGCCAGGGCGCGGGTGAGGTCGACGACGAGGACGCCGTCCAGTGGTCCGGTCATGGGCGATGCTCCGATCCGTTTCCGTCCGGCCGGGGACGACGAACACCGAACCCGGCGGGTAGCTCCCACGGTGTCAGGGAATTGCAGGTCAGGCCCACTGTGTCAGTGACCCACCGGTAGCGCTCGCCAGCCTCCCGACGGGGTGACGACGGCGTTCACCCGGTGGTCGTGCGGCTCCGCGGGGAGCTCGTCGACGAGCTCGTCGTCGTGCACCAGTGCCACGACGACGGCGTCGGGGCGGGAGTGCCGCAGGGCCCGGTCGTAGTAGCCCCCGCCCCGGCCGAGCCGCACGCCGTCGCGGGCCACCGCCAGCGCCGGGACGACGATTACGTCGGCGGTGCCGATCGCCGTGGGACCGAGCCGGGGCCCCAGCGGCTCGAGGAGGCCGAATCGCCCAGGCCCCAGCCGCCCGGTGTCCACCGCCCACCCCAGCTCCGAGCCGGCGGGGGGAACGACCGGGAGCAGCACGCGCGCACCGAGCTGGGTGAAGGCGGCCGGCAGCCGGCCGTATCCGGGTTCGGTCTCCTCGGGCACGTAGGCGGCGAACGCCCGGACCCCGGCCAGTTCGGAGAGCAGCACGGCGGCGATGGCCGCCGCGGCCGCGGTCCGCTCCTCCTGCGGCCGGGCTCGCCGGGAGGCGAGGAAACGCTCGCGCAGGGCGGACTTGCCGGCACCGGGCTCGCGGGGGGAGGTCACCGCGGCAGGCTAGCTAGGCTGCCGCCATGTCCAGTCCTACTGCCCGCCCGGCGACCCGGCCGGCACGCAAGGCCGTCATCCCCGTCGCCGGGATGGGCACACGGTTCCTGCCGGCGACCAAGGCCGTGCCCAAGGAGCTGCTGCCGGTCGTCGACCGCCCGGCGCTGCAGTACATCGTCGAGGAGGCCGCTCGGGCGGGACTGCCGGAGGTGCTGATGGTGACCGGCCGCAGCAAGGCCGCCATCGAGGACTTCTTCGACCGGCACCCGGAGCTCGAGACCGCGCTGGAGAAGAAGGGCGACGCCGGCCGGCTGGCGGCGGTCCACGCCTCCACCGACGTCGCGCAGGTGCACTTCGTGCGGCAGGGCGAGGCCAAGGGCCTGGGGCACGCCGTCCTCCAGGCGGCGGCGTTCGTCGGGGACGAGCCGTTCGCGGTCCTGCTGGGCGACGACCTCATCGACGCCCGTGACCATCTGCTCGAGCACATGCTCGCCGTCCAGGCCGAGCACGGCGGCTCGGTGGTCGCGCTGCTCGACGTCGGCCGGGAGAACATCGACAAGTACGGGGCGGTCGCCGTCGAGCCCGGCGCGCACCCGGTCCTCGACGGCGACGAGGTGGTGACCATCACCGGCCTGGTCGAGAAGCCGCCGATCGAGGAGGCACCGAGCAGCCTGGCGATCATCGGCCGCTACGTCCTGTCCCCCGAGGTGTTCGAGGTGCTGCGATCCACCCCTCCCGGCCGGGGCGGGGAGATCCAGCTGACCGATGCCCTGGCCACCCTGGTCGAGCGCGGGGAACCCCTCCACGGGGTCATCTTCAGCGGCCGTCGGTACGACACCGGCGACCGGCTGGACTACCTCAAGGCGGTCGTCCGGCTGGCCAGCGAGCGCGACGACCTCGGGCCGCCCCTGCGCGCATTCCTGCGCGAGTTCGTGGCCGAGCTGCCCGCCGAGGGCGCGTCGCAGGCCTGACCGGAGCCGATCAGGGGCACCATCGGGCGTCACGGCTGCTCCCGGACCGGTTCTCTGGCCCGGGACGCCGCACAGGCCGGTGCCGGCAGGCGGCGAACGGCACGGCAGAGCGACGGTGGTGAGGATGAGCGGAGAGATGGACGGCGGGCAACGGGACACCACGGAGGTGGACCTGGGCCGCAGGCCGGCGCGCTGGGCCGCTCTCGCACGGGACACCCAGGCGGTCCGGCCCGCGACTCCCGTCCGCACCGTCGTCCGCCCGCCGGCCGAGGCGGTGCCTGCGCCGCGCCCGAGCGAGCAGCAACCGGCCTTCCCCGTGCAGCTGTCGGAGGGCCTCGCGCAGATCCGCACCGTGGAGCGGCACCTCGACGAGATCCTCGCGGCCGTTCCGCAGGTGGATCCCATCGAGCTCGCCGTCCTGGACGCCCAGGGCCTGCTCTGCGCCGAGGAGGTCATCAGCGCACGGGCGCTGCCCGCCTTCGACCAGGCCGCCCTCGACGGCTACGCGGCTCGAGCCGAGGACGTCGTCGCGGCCACGCCGGACCGACCCGTCGAGCTGGCCGTGGTGGGGGAGAGTGTCGCCGGGGCCAGCGCGCCGTCCTCCATCGGGCCGGGCCTTGCGCTGAAGGTGGCCGCCGGGGCGATGCTCCCGGCCGGCGCGGACGTCGTCGTCCCGGCCGTGTGGACCGACCAGGGATCGGTGCGGGTCGCCGTCCACGCCGGGCCGGCGGCGGGCAGCTACGTGCGCCGCACGGGGGACGACGTGGCGCCGGGCGACCCGGCCGTCCAGGTCGGGACGCCGATCGGACCCGCGCAGATCAGCCTGCTGGCCGCGGTGGGCCGCGAGCGGGTGCTCGTGCGCCCGCGTCCCCGCATCGCCGTCCTCTGCGCCGGTACCGAGCTCGTCGACGTCGGGACGACGCCGGCGCCGGGGCAGGTCGTGGACGTCAACAGCTACGCGCTCGCCGCCGCGGCTCGGGACGCGGGCGCGGAGGCCTACCGCTCGGGCATCCTGCCCTCGGACAAGCGCCGGCTCACCGAGGTCCTGGAGAGCCAGCTGCTGCGCAGCGACCTGGTGCTCATCGCCGGCACGTTCGCCAGCGGCGGGTTCGACCTGGTGCAGGAGACGCTCGGCGAGCTCGGCGAGATGCGCTTCCGCTCGGTCACGATGCACCCGGGACCGGCGCAGGGCTTCGGGCGCATGGGCCGCGACGACACCCCGGTGATCTGCATCCCCGGCGAGCCGGTGGCCGCCCTGGTCGCCTTCGAGGCGTTCGTCCGGCCGGCGATCCGGCTGATGCTCGGCAAGCGGCAGCTGTTCCGGCGCACCGTCCAGGCGATCGCGGGACAGCAGCTGATGTCGCCGCTGGGCTACCGCCAGTACCTGCACGGGACGGTCATGCGCCACCCGGACGGCGGCTACGTCGTCGAGCCGGTCGGCGACGGGACGGAGGCGCTGCTGGCCCGCATGGCGCGCGCCAACTGCCTGATCGTCGTGGACCAGGACGTCACGGAGGTGGCCGCCGGTGGGCTGGTCACCGTGATGCCCCTGCTGCTCGGCGGCTGAGCTGGACGCCGTCCAGCACCCCGGCTGGCCGGCCCGGCTGAGCTGGGGGCCGGTGGAGGTCAGCCCGCTGCGCCGCGGGGACGCCGCCGAATGGAGCCGGCTTCGCATCGCGAACGAGCACTGGCTGCGGCCCTGGGAGCCCTCCGCGCCGCAGCCGTGGGCGGCACGGCACAGCCCGGGCGCCTTCCGCGCGATGCGGCGCGCGCTGGCCCAGCGCGCCCGGCTGGGCAGCTCACTGCCCTTCGCCGTCCGGGTGGAGGGCCGGCTGGCCGGCCAGGTGACCATCGACAACGTCGTGCGCGGGGCGCTGCGGTCGGGCTATCTCGGGTACTGGATCGACCGGTCGGTCGCCGGCCGCGGCATGGCCTCGCTGGCGGTCGCGCTCGTCTGCGACCACGCGTTCGGCGCGGCCGGGCTGCACCGGGTGCAGGCCGACATCCGGCCGGAGAACCTGCCCAGCCAGCGGCTGGTCGAGCGCCTCGGGTTCCGCCAGGAAGGGCTGCTGCGCCGCTACCTCGACATCGACGGCGACTGGCGCGACCACCTGGCCTACGCGCTGCTCGCCGAGGACCTGCCGGGCGGCGTGCTGGCCCGCTGGCGGGAGCGCAGCACCACCGACTTCTAGAACACGGGCCGTAGCACGCCGCACCCTGCCGGAACCGGCAGGTGCGGGGCGACACGCCCCAGTCGTCACACCGGTCTCACAACACCTCGGCGACACACCGCGCGCCTCCCGGGTCCGACCCTCCTTCCTGCTTACCGTGACCACCGCAAGTGACTGATGTGACAGGTGGTGTTCGGATGGGATCGGGCGTGCTCTTGGCCGCTCTGGTCGTGCTGTGGTTCGTCGTGCTGGTACCGATGGTGGTCACCCGCGGCGACTCGCAGGGGAACCAGGGCGAACTGGCCTCTTCGGGCCGGACGCTGCAGCGTCGCCGGACCGTGGACCCCGTCGTGCACGCGCCGACGGAACGGGTCTCGATCGACCGCGACGCGCTGCGCACCAGCGGTGAGCTCCAGGTCGACGTGCACGCCCTCCGGCGTCGCACGCTGGCCGGCCTGACGGCTCTCGCCGTCCTCTCCCTGGTCGGCGCGCTGGTGTACAGCCCCTGGCTGTGGCTGGCCAACGTCGTACTCGACCTGGCCGTCGTCGGCTACGTCCTCGTCCTGCGCAAGGTCGCCCGCCGCGAGCGGCTGGCGGCGCGACGGGCGGCGCGTGCCGCGGCCCGCGAGGGGCTCCGGCACCGGGCCGCTCCGGTCGAGCGGCCGATGGAGTCCGACCTCGTCCACGAGACCGTGGCGCAGGGGCACGTGCCGCTGCTGCCGCACCCGAGCGTGCCGCTGGCCCCGGTGCATCCGCTGCACCCCGGCCGCGTCATCGCCGCCCGGACGCCGGCCCCGGCCGGCTGGCAGCACAGCGCGGTGGTCGGGCTGGACGACGACGACATCGGGTTCGCCGACATCGACGTCTACGAGCCGCGCCGGGTGGCGAACGGCTGACCTCCGTACCCGGCTCTCCGGCGTCGCTCTGGGGGCGGCCCCGGTGACGGCGCCGGAGCGCCGGGACGGTAAAGTGTCGGTCGAAGGGGCTGTGGCGCAGTCCGGTAGCGCACCTCGTTCGCATCGAGGGGGTCAGGGGTTCAACTCCCCTCAGCTCCACACCTTCGTTCCATCAGCAGACACCGTCGGGGTTCCCCCGGCGGTGTTCTCTGTTCCCGGGCCTGCGGTCGCTGGACGGCCTCTCGGCGAGCAGGCTCAACCTTCTCCCGCCCGATGCCGACAACTCCTGGGTGACGCACATCGCGTCGACCGATGACGGAGAGGCACCTGTGGCCCAGCCGAACCGGCGTACCGGCAGGGGCCGACGCGCCCTGCTGGTCCGACTCTGCTTCGGGCTGGCCGTTCTGGCGATGCCGGCCATGTTCCCGCTCACCG
>JALYMS010000232.1 GCA_030773535.1 Actinomycetota bacterium
GCGCTCATCGCGCTCGGCTTCGTGATCATCTTCAAGGCGAGCGAGGTGGTGAGCTTCACCCACGGCTCCCTGTTGCTGCTGGGCGCCTACTCGATCGCCCGCATGTCCGACTCGATCGGCTTCTTCCCGGCCGTGCTCGTGGGTCTGGCCGGCACGGCCCTGGCGGCCTTCCTGGTCGAGCGACTGATCATCAACCGGCTCCGCGGCGCGGCGGTGATCAGCCTTGCGATCGTCACCATCGGCGTGGACATCATCCTGCTGACCGAGCTGGTCCGCAGGATCGGTTCGGACATCCTCAACGTCCCGCACCCGTGGGGCGGTGGGTCGTTCCGCATAGGGGACGTCGGCATCGCCCAAAACCGCCTGATCGCGATCATCGTGGCGGCGATCCTGATCGGCCTGTTCTTCGCGGCCTTCAAGTACTCGAACTGGGGCATCGCGATGCGGGCATCGGCCGAGGACGGCGAGACGGCCGCGCTCATGGGCATCCGGCAGGGTCAGGTCTCCGCACTCGCTTGGGTGGTGGCCGGCGTGCTGGCCGGGGTGGCGGCGCTGTTCCTGGTCGGTTCGCCGACCCCCGGTGTCACGCCCGCCGCGTACGCCGTCGGTCTCCGTGCCTTCCCCGCCGCGATCCTCGGTGGGCTGGACTCCACCGGCGGCGCGCTGGTGGGCGGGCTGCTCATCGGGATCGCCGAGGCCCTGGCGGCCGGCTACCAGGACCAGTTGCTCTTCCTCGGCCGCGGTTTCAGCGCCGTCGTCCCGTTCATCGTGATGATCGCGGTGCTGCTGGTCCGCCCGTCTGGGCTCTTCGGCACCAAGGAGCTGACCCGTGTCTGAGGCGACCACCGTGGCCCCCGGGGCGACCCGGCACACCAGCGCAAAGGCGTCGCGCAACGGAGCCAAGAGAGGTGCCGGCCGGTCGGCCCCCCGCTTGGTCAAGATGCTGGCCCTCGTGGCCCTGCTGGTCGTCCTCCTGCTTCTGCCGATCTACGTCGAGGAGTTCTGGCTCCGCACCGGGTTCGCGGTCTTCGGCGCCATCGTGGGCGCCATCGGCCTGAACCTGCTCGTCGGGAACACCGGGCAGCTGTCGCTCGCGCACGCCTTCTTCCTCGCCGTCGGGGCCGTCAGCTACGTCTACGTCTCCGGTGAACCGGGCGGTATCGGCCTCGCGGACCTGGCCGGGCTCTCGCTCCCGCCGATCATCGGCATGATCGTCGGGGTCCTCCTCGCCGGCCTGGCCGGCCTGGTCTTCAGCCCCATCGCGGCACGACTGCGCGGCATCTACCTCGGCGTGGCCTCCCTGGCCCTGGTGTTCATCGGCATCCACGTGCTGAACGCCTGGACCTCGGTCACCGGCGGGTTCAACGGTCGCGCGGCCCCGGAGTTCTCGCTGTTCGGCTTCACCTTCGGCAACCGGGACCCGGAGCTCTACGTCCTCGGCGTGCCGTTCCGGGAGGCCGAGCGGCTGTGGTACCTCGGGCTCGTCCTGGCGCTGGCCGCTTACCTGTTCGCGAGGAACCTGCTGCGCAGCCGCGCGGGGCGGGCGCTCCAGACCCTGCGGGACAGCGAGGTGGCGGCCTCGGTCATGGGCGTCAACGTCCAGCGCTACAAGGCCCGGATCTTCCTGGTCAGCTCGATGTACGCGGGACTGTCGGGAGTGATGTACGCACTGTCCATCGGCAGCATCGCGCCGGAGTCCTTCGGGCTCGAGCTGTCCATCCTCTACCTCGCCATGATCGTGCTCGGCGGCCTGGGCTCGGTGAACGGAGCCGTTCTCGGGGCGATCTTCGTCAGCGCCCTGCCCCTGGTGTTCCAGCGCTACGCCGAGATCATCCCGTTCGTGGGCGCCCAAGGCGGGGGTGGCCTGGCGGCCGGCGAGGCGGCCCGCTTCCTGTTCGGACTGGCGATCATCCTCGTGATCCTCTTCGAGCCGGCCGGCCTGGCCGGGATAGCCAACCGGATCACCGGTCGCAAACGGGCCCGTCCCGGGGGCAGCGTCACTGCCCGGCCTCCCTCTACCGATACCTCCAGCAACCCCAGTCCGTCCGATCGTCCAGCACAAGGGAGCACCACATGAAGCTAGGCAAGGGTTCGCGCAGCGCGGTCGTCGTTGCTGCCGCCGTCGTCGTCACGGCGAGCGGTTGCAGTACGAAGGCGCCGGAGAACAGCGGAGGCGGTGGCGGCGGCGGGGGCCAGGCCGCCGACGTCCAGACCGACATCGGCGTCGAGGGCAACACGATCACCCTGGGTGTCCTCACGGACCTGACCGGTGTCTTCGCCGCGCTCGGCAACGACATCACCAACGCCAACGCGCTGTTCTGGGAGAACAACCAGGTCTGCGACACCTACGACGTCGAGCTCAACGTGCAGGACACCGGGTACGTCCCCCAGCAGGGCGTCCAGCTCTACAGCGGGATGAGGGACAGCGTCCTGGCGATGCAGCAGACGATCGGCTCGCCGATCAACACGGC
>JALYMS010000233.1 GCA_030773535.1 Actinomycetota bacterium
GGCCAGTGCCGGCACCGCGCCGGGGCGGCGGGGCGGGGCCATCCGGGCCGCGCAGCGGGCGACGTCGCCGACCGAGCCGAAGATCGGGATGCCGGCCGACCGGAAGACCGCCCGGCCCTCGACGGTGAGCTCCTGTCCGGCGATCCAGCCGACCAGCAGCGGCACCGGCAGCTTCGCGGCTGTCGCGACCAGGTCCTCGGCGAGGCGGGCGCCGGCGTCGCCGACGACCATCGTCACGAAGACCGCGACCACGTCGACCGACGGGTCGTCGGCGACCATCCGGCAGACGTCGCCGAAGGCGTGCGCCCCCCGGTTGAACAGCTGGGCGGTGACGTCCACCGGGTTGGCCAGCGCGCCGAACGCCGGGATCAGCGGGCGGAGCCGGTCCTGGGTCGCCGCGGAGAGCTCCGGCATCTCCAGGCCGAGGTCCTCGCACTGGTCGGCCGCCAGGCTGCCCGCGCCGCCCGAGGTGGTCACCACCGCGACCCGCCGGCCCTCCGACCGCTTGCCGGTGGCCAGCACGGCCGCGACGGCGAGCAGTTCGTCGATGTCGTGCACCAGGACGACGCCGTGCTCCTCCGAGGTCAGCACGAACGCGACGTCGTCGCCGAGCATCGATCCGGTGTGGCTGGCCACCGCGCGCCGTCCGGCGCTGGACCGTCCCGACCGCAGCACCACCAGGGACTTGCCCATGTCGCGCGCCCGCCGGGCCAGCGCGGCGTAGGCGCGACCGTCGTCGGCCGCCTCCACGTAGAGCATCAGCACCCGGACGGCGGGGTCCTCCAGGAGCTCCTGCGAGACCTGGACCAGGTCCAGGTCGGCCTGGTTGCCGGTGCTGGCCCAGGCTGCCAGCCCCAGGCCCATGTCGGTGGCGAGGTCCAGCACCGATCCGCCGACCGCTCCGCTCTGCCCGACGTAGGCCACGCCGCTGTCGTGCGCCAGCGGCCGGTCGGCGGCGGCGGTGAAGGTGGCGACCACGCCGGTGGGCGCGTAGAGGAAGCCCTGGCAGTTGGGCCCGAGCACGCGCACGCCGGTCTCGCAGGCCACCGCCGCCAGCCGCTGCTGCAGCGCTCCCCCCTCCGGGCCGACCTCGGCGAAGCCGGAGGCGTACACCACCGCGGCCTTCGCGCCCACGGCCGCGGCCTGCCGGATCGCATCCTCGACCCGCTCCGCGGCGACCAGCACGAGGACCAGGTCGACCGGGCCGGGGACGTCGGCGAGCGTCGGGTAGCACTTCTGCCCGACCAGCTCGTCGTAGTTCGGGTTGACCGGGTAGATGCCGCCCGCGTAGCCGTGCTCGACGAGGTACCGCAGCGGCCGGGACATCAGGTTCTCCGAGCGCCCCGAGATCCCGAGCAGGGCGATCCCGCGGGGCCGCAGCAGCGCCTGCAGGCCCCGGGACCGGTCGTCCTCACTCGAACTCGGAGCGGGCTCGGGCGGCGGCACGGTCATCGGGCAGCGCCTTCCGGCAGGCGGCGAGCGGGGTCCTTGCCAGCCAAGATCACTCCGGCGCCGGTGTCAACCCGACCCGGGAGGCACCCCGCCGCCCGGGCGGGACGGTCAGGAGACGCCGGCCGGCTCGTCCTCCGGGACCTGGCGCGCCGCCCTCCGCCGCTCGGCGTACGCGTCCACGCGGGCCCGCACCACGCGGCGCAGGTACGGCGCGATCAGCGGGATGAGCACGATGAAAGCCATCACCAGCAGGAGGACCAGCGAGGTGGTCCGCTCCACGAAGATGCCGAAGCTGCCGTCGGAGATGAGCAGCGTCTGGCGGAGGGTCTCCTCCCCCAGCGGCCCGAGCACCAAGGCGATCACCAGCGCCGCCGGGGAGAACCCGTACCGCCGCATGAAGAAGCCCAGCACGCCGCAGGCCAGCATGATGCCCACCTCGATCATGCTGCCGTTCACGGTGAACGTGCCGACGATGCAGACCACCAGGATGATCGGCGCGAGGATGCGGAACGGCACCCGGGCGATGCTGGCGAACGCCGGGATGAAGAAGATGTTGATCACCAGCAGCATCACGTTGCCGAGGTACATGCTGGCGATCAGGCCCCAGGCGAACTCGGGGTTCTGCTCCATCAGCAGCGGACCGGGCTGCAGCCCCCACATCAGGAATCCGCCGATCAGCACCGCGGTCGCCGCGGACCCGGGGATGCCCAGGGTCAGCAGCGGCACCATCGCGCCGGCCGATGCCGCGTTGTTCGCGGCCTCGGGGCCGACCAGCCCGGCCATGGCGCCCTTGCCGAACTTCTCCGGCGTCTTGGAGACCGACTTCTCCAGGTTGTAGGACATCAGCGAGGCGACGGTGGCGCCGGCGCCGGGCGTCGTCCCGACGATGAAGCCGAGGAAGGACCCGCGGAGCATGGGCCCGCGGGAGACGCGCCGGTCCTCCTTGGTGGGCCAGAAGCCCTTGCTGCGGGAGCTGACGCTGAAGTAGCCGAGCTTCTCCAGGTGGCCGCCGCGCCACAGGGTGTGCAGGACCTCGCCCACACCGAACAGGCCGATCGCGACGGGGATGAAGTCGATCCCGTTGATCAGCTCGCTCGACCCGAACGTGTAGCGCTGCGCGCCGCCGCCGACGTCGATGCCCACCGTGGCGATGCCGAACCCGAGCAGGGCCGACAGCGCGCCGAGCATGCGGTTCTTGCCCACGATCACGATGAGGGTGAGCAGGCCGAGGATCACGACGAGGAACAGCTCCGGCGGACCGAAGCTCGCGGCCACCGACGCGGTCAGTGGGGCCGCGATGCTGATCAGGATCGCCCCGATCGTCCCGGCGACGAACGAGGCCACGGCCGCCATCACCAGGGCCGGCCCGGCCCGGCCCTGCTTGGCCATGGGATAGCCGTCGAAGGTGCTGGCCACGGTCGCCGACTCGCCGGGCGTGTTGATCAGCACCGAGGTGATGGTTCCGCCGTACATCGCGCCGTAGTACACGGCGGCGAGCATCACGACCGCCCCCGTGGGGTCCAGCGAGAACGTGATGGGCAGCAGGATGGCGAGGCCCGCCGACGGACCGAGGCCGGGCATGACCCCGACCACCATGCCCATGATCACGCCGGCTCCGAGCAGGAGCACGTTCTGCACCGTCAGGATGGTGACGATGCCCTGGCCGAGGTCGTTGAAGACGTCCACGTCGTTGGATCTCCGGGATCAGAAGCGCGGAAGGATGCCCTCGGGCAGCCCGGCGTTGAGCAGGGTCTGGAACAGCACGTAGGTCACGACCGGTACCGCGAGACTGACGGCGACGTTCGTGACCGTGTGCCCACGGTTGAGCAGGAACAGCGTCGCCGCCAGGAACAGCGCGCAGGTGATGATCATGCCCAGCGAGGTGAACAGCAGAAGCAGGACGACGCTGGCGAGGATCACCAGCAGCAGCGGCTTGGGGTGACGGCCGAGGTCCGCCTCACCGGACTCCTCGTCGCCGCCCACCTCGTCCTCGTCGTCCACCGCGCCCGAGCGCAGGCTGGCCACCAGGGCGATGAGCGTGAAGAGGATCGCCAGCCCGCCGATGATGCGCGGGAAGAAGCCCGGCCCGATCCGGCCGGCCACGGTCATCCACTCCAGGTCGAACGCCATCTGGGTGTAGATCGCCAGGACGACCAGGAGGACGGCGAGGAAGAGCGACCTGCCGGTGGGGCGGCGCCAGCCGCCCCGCCCCACCGACGAGGTCGTGCTCGAGGAGAGCGAGGTCACAGCGCTCCTGCATCCTCGAGAATGGTCCGGAACTGCTCCTGGGTCTCCTCGAGGTAGGCGGTGAAGTCCTCGCCCCAGCGGACGTCCTCGGTGAGGTGGTTCTCCTCGAGGTAGGTCTGCCACTCCTCGGTCTCGATGACCTGCTTCATGGTCTCGATCCACCACTCCTGCGCCTCGGCCGGGGCGTCGGGCGGGAGGATGAGGCCACGGGGCATCGAGGGGATGCCCTCGAAGCCGAGGTCCTGGTCGGTCGGGGTGTCCCCGAGCTCCTCGATCTGCTCGTCGGCGGTGGAGAGCAGTGCTCGCATGTCACCGGACTCGACCTGGCCCAGGATCTCGCCCGGGTTGGAGACGATGGCGTCGACCGCGCCCGAGGTCAGCGAGGTCAGCAGCTGGCCCTCCTCGTTGAAGGGCACGTACTCGAACTCGTAGCCGGCCTGGTCGGCCAGCATCTGGGCCACGATGTAGTCCACGTTCACCGTGCCGATGCCGCCCACCACGAGGCGGTCGGCCTTGGCGGCCTCGACCCAGTCCTCCCAGGTCTGGATCGGGCTGTCGCCCGGGACGAGGAAGACGGCGTCGTCGGTGGCCAGCAGGCCCACCGGGGTGAAGTCCGTCGGCTGCCAGCCGGGTGTCGGCCTGCAGCGGCGTGGTGATGAACGAGCCCGACGTCGTCGAGATGCCGTAGCCCTCGCCCTTCTGGCTGAACAGATAGCCCCAGCCGGTGGCACCGCTGCCGCCCTCACGGTTCTGCACCTCGATGTTCTCGGGGTACAGCTCCTCCTTCTGCAGGATGTCGACCATGGTCCGGGCCATGATGTCGTTGCCGCCGCCGGGACCGAAGGCGATGGTCCAGTCCAGCGGCTCCGACGGGTAGGCGTCGGCCGAGCCGCCACCGCCGCCGCTGCCCGACTCGGTGCCGCCGCAGGCGGCGAGGGGGATCGTCAGTGCGACCGCGGCGACTGCGGCCAGCTTCTTGGTGCGCATCAGGTGTTCCTCCTACCGGCGTCGAGGCCGGATCGATCCATCAAGGGGTGGGCTGGACCGAGTCCATTCGGTGCCAGGTCCCGGCTGCGAAGGCCGCCAGCCGGTCGTGCTCGTCGTACAGCCGCGACTCCAGGTGCACGATCCGGCGCCCGGGTCGGAGAACTCGCCCCTCGATCCGGCCGGTGCCGAGCAACGGCCGGAAGAAGCGGAGCTGCATCTCGATGGTCACGGCGGTGGAGAGGAACCGGTGGCACAGGTGGCCCATCGAGATGTCCATCGCCGTGGTGATGATCCCGCCGTGCACCGTGCCCTGCGGATTGCACAGGTACGGGGCGTAGGGCAGGACGACCTGACAGGTCTGGGCCTCGTCGTCATAGCTGATGTCGAGGTCCAGGAACCGGGCCAGGAAGAAGTTGCCGAAGCCGGAGGCGGGGTCCGCCGCGGCGATCCGGGCGCGCTCGACGGCGCCGTCGAGCCCGGGTGCCGGCGCGGTGCCGCTGGTGGAGGTGCCGGTCATGACCACTCGAATCGCGGTGGCCGCTTCTCCAGGAAGGAGCGGACGCCCTCGGCGAAGTCCTCGGTGTCGAACGAGGAGTTGCGCAGGTCGATGGTCGCCTCGTCGTCGCGGACCTGCCCGGCGACGACCTTCTGTACCATCACCTTGCCGGCGCGGACGCTGAACTGGGCCCGGGTGGTGATGAGCTCGGCGAACTCGTAGGTGGCGGTCTCCAGCTCGTCGGTCGGGTACAGCTCGTCGAACAGGCCCAGCTCCAGGGCCCGCTGCGCCTGGATCTGCTGTCCCGACATGAGGATCCACTTCGCCCGCGAGGGTCCGGCGAGGTCGACGACCCGCTTGGTCGACTCGAGGCTGTAGACCAGGCCCAGCTTCGCCGGGGTGATGGCGAAGCGGGCGCGCTCGTCGGCGAAGCGGATGTCACAGGACAGCGCCAGTCCGGCGCCGCCGCCGATGCAGTAGCCGTGGACCATGGCGATGGTCGGCTTGGACACGCCCTCCACGGCCTGCTCGGCGCCGGCCACGAACGAGTTGTAGTTCTTGGCCTTGGCGGCGTCCGAGCGCTCCTGCTCGAACTCGCTGATGTCGGCGCCCGAGGCGAAGGACTTCTGCCCGGCGCCCCGCATCACGATGACCTTGAGCGCCTTGTCGGCGTCCAGGTCAGCCATGATCGCCGGCAGGTCACGGTACATGTCGATGCTGATGGCGTTGTGGCTCTGCGGCTTGTTCAGCACCACGGTTGCCACGGCGCCCTGCCGCTCGACGAGAAGGTGGTCGGACACGGTCAGCGCTCCTGCAGCTCGGGGTGGGCGTCGAAGAGGACGCCCTCGGTGAACAGCTCCTTGATCTCGCCGTCGTCGACGCCGGCCTCGCCGAGCACCTCGGCGGTGTGCTGGCCCAGCCACGGAGCGGGGCCGCGCACGGAGAAGTCCAGACCGGAGAACTTCGCCGGCGGGCCGATGGTCTTCATCGGGCCGATGACCGGGTGCTCCACCTCGACCACCATGTCGCGAGCCAGCACGTGCTCGTTGGACAGCGCCTGGTCGTAGGTGAACACCGGGCCGCCGACGACGCCGGCCTTGTCGAGCCGGCCGATCCACTCGTCAGTCGGCGCTGTCGTGGTGATGGCCTCGATCTCGCGCTCGAGCTCGTCGATGTTCTTCATCCGGTCGGGCAGCGTGGCGAACCGCGGGTCCTCGGCCCACTCCGGCTTGCTCAGGACGTCGTTGATCAGGCGCAGCCAGAGCCGGTCGTTGTTGGCGCCGATCACCACGTAGCCGTCGGAGGTGCGGTAGGCCTGGTACGGGGTGGAGCGGCGGTGCCGGGTGCCGGTGGCCTGGGGCACCTCGCCGTCGGCGAAGTAGGCGCCGGACTCCCACACCGTCCACGCCAGGCCGGCGTCGACCAGGGAGATGTCGATGTACTGGCCCTCGCCGGTGGCCCGGCGGTTCATCTCCGCGGCCATGATCGAGTACACCGCGGTGACGCCGGCGGCGATGTCGTTGATGGCGATGCCGATCTTGGCCGGCTTGCCGCCGGGCTCACCGGTCATGCGCAGGAAACCGACGACGCCCTGGGCCATGATGTCGAACCCGGGACGCTCCTTGTACGGGCCGGTCTGCCCGAAACCGCTGATCGAGCAGTAGAGGATGTCGGGGTTGATCGCCTTGATGTCCTCGAAGCCGATGCCCAGCCGGTTGACGACGCCCGGGCGGAAATTCTCGATGATCAGGTCGGCGTCCTTGGCGAGTGAGTGGAACAGCTCCCGGCCGCGGTCGCTCTTCAGGTCGAGGGACACCGAGCGCTTGCTCCGGTTCGGCATCGCGAACGGATAGCTCTCCCCGTTGACCTTCGGCGCCATGCGCCGCGAGTCGTCACCGGTCCCCGGCTGCTCGATCTTGATGACGTCCGCGCCGAACTCGGCCAGGACCATCGTGCAATAGGGGCCGGAGAGGAAGCGGGTCAGGTCGAGCACCCGGAATCCGTCGAGAGGAAGCATGTGTCCTTTTCCCGCGATGTGGGATAGCGTTCCGTGGTGCGGGACACGCTAAGTGGCGCGGGCCACAGCGGTCAAGCGCGCGGGGGTACGAAACCGTGAGCCGGGACGCAACCGTTATCCGGCGGTGTTCGCGGTTCACCAGGCGCGATCGGCGGAGAGACGCGGGGGGCGAGGCGACGTGTACGGCGACGAGGGGAACGCGACGACGCGGAACGGCGTCCAGTCGATCGACCGGGCGGTCGCCATCCTGCGGTGCTTCGACGCACGCCGGCCCACCCTCGGGATCACCGACCTCGCCCGGGCCACCGGGCTGTCCACCACCACGACCCACCGGCTGCTGATGGCCCTGCAGGCCAACCGGCTCATCCGGCAGACCGCCGACCGCCGGTACGGGCTGGGCCCACTGCTCGTGCAGCTCGCGCGCAGCGGCGCGCTCCCCACGACGCTGCGCGACGCCGCGCTGCCGCTGATGACCGCGCTGCGCGACGAGATCGACGAGACGGTGGCCCTGCACGAGCTGCTGCCCAGCGGGGAGCGGGCCGTCGTCGACCAGGTCGAGAGCCACCAGCAGCTCCGGCGCACCTACACCGACGTCGGCGTGCCCATCCCCCTGCCGCACGGCGC
>JALYMS010000234.1 GCA_030773535.1 Actinomycetota bacterium
CCAGCACGAGCGGCAGTTCGCTGATCGAGACCGAGCGGGCCTGCCGGCTGCGCTGGATGTGCAGGACGCTGCTCTCGGTCGCGGCGAAGGCCAGAGCGAGCACCCACCACGGCAGGGTGGGGGAGGGGAGCAACGGGCCGTCCAGGAGGAAGTCGCGCCCGAGCACCACGGCGATCCCCAGCAGGGCCGCCATGACCGAGAGGACGGCGAGGGTCTGCCGGGAGGGCCGGAGCCGTCCACCCGACATCGAGGTGCCGGGCACCTCGGCCTCGGGCGCTGCCGCCGGGGGCGCTGCTCCCTCGGACATGGCCGGCTCGAAGGCAGTGCGTTCGGTGCTGGGCGTGGACATGGCTCACCTCCTTCCGGAACTCGATCGGCTCCGGAAGGCAGGAGGTTCAGTGCGCCGCGGCCGCTCTGCCCCGGGAGGGTGAGGCTCCCGGGGAGTTGCTTTGGATCCGCCGTGGAACGCAGCGGCGGACGGTGCCCGGACGCGGGACCGGCGGGGAACCCCGAAGGGATCCCGCCCGTCGGCGGTCGAGCTCGGCTCAGCTCTTGGGACGCGCCCCGGCCCGCAGGGCGCCGAGCAGGTCGTGGTTGAGCCGGGAGATGGTCTCCATCGAGATCCCCTTGGGGCAGGCGGCGGAGCACTCGCCGATGTTGGTGCAGCCGCCGAATCCTTCCCGGTCCTGCTGGGCGACCATGTTGACCACCCGGTCGTTGCGCTCCGGCTGGCCCTGCGGCAGCAGGCCGAGGTGGGTGACCTTCGCCGCCGTGAAGAGCATCGACGAGGCGTTCGGGCAGGCGGCCACGCAGGCGCCGCACCCGATGCAGGTGGCGGCGTCGAAGGCGGCGTCGGAGTCCTTCTTCGGCACCGGCATCGCGTGGGCGTCGGGGGCGGTACCGGTCGGGACGCTGACGTAGCCCCCGGACTGGATGATCCGGTCGAGCGCGCTGCGGTCGACGGCCAGATCCTTGATGACCGGGAACGCGGTGGCCCGCCACGGTTCGACGTCGATCGTGTCGCCGTCCTTGAACGTGCGCATGTGCAGCTGGCAGGTGGTGGTCTGCTGCGGGCCGTGGGCCATGCCGTTGATCATCAGTCCGCACATGCCGCAGATGCCCTCGCGGCAGTCGTGGTCGAAGGCGACCGGGTCGTCGCCGTCGAGGATCAGCCGTTCGTTGAGGACGTCGAGCATCTCGAGGAACGACATGTCGGGGGAGACGTCGGACATCTTGTAGGTGACCATCTTGCCCTTGACCGACGGGTTCCGCTGCCGCCAGATCCGCAGGGTGAGGCTCATCCCGCGCTTCTCCGCTGCCCCCCCGGGGGTCGAGTCGGTGCCTTCCTGGGTGATCGTCACTTGTAGCTCCGCTGCGCGAGGTGGACGTACTCGTACTCGAGGTCTTCCTTGTGGAGGACCGGCGGAACGCCTTCCGGCGTCCACTCCCAGGCGGCGACGTAGGCGTAATTCTCGTCGTCGCGCAGGGCCTCGCCTTCGGGGGTCTGGCTCTCCGCCCGGAAGTGGCCACCGCAGCTCTCGTTGCGGTGCAGGGCGTCGATGCACATCAGCTCGGCGAGCTCGATGAAGTCGGCGACCCGGCCGGCGTGCTCGAGGTTCTGGTTGAAGGAACCCCACTCACCGACGACCTTCACGTTCGTCCAGAATTCTTGGCGGATCTCCGGGATGCGGTCGAGCGCCTTGCGCAGGCTCTCCTCGGACCGCTCCATGCCGCACAGGTCCCACATGAGCCTGCCGAGCTCCCGGTGGAAGGACGCGACGCTGCGGGTGCCCTGGATGCTGAGCAGCTTCTCCACCTGCGACCGCACGTTCTGGATCGCCTCGGCGGCCGCCGGGTGCTGGTCGTCGACCTTGGGGAAGGGCCCGTCGGCCAGGTAGTCGTTGATCGTGTTCGGCAGGACGAAGTAGCCGTCGGCCAGTCCCTGCATCAGCGCGCTGGCGCCGAGCCGGTTCGCGCCGTGGTCGGAGAAGTTGGCCTCACCGATGACGAACATGCCGGGGATCGTCGACTGGAGGTCGTAGTCGACCCACAACCCGCCCATCGTGTAATGCACCGCGGGGTAGATGCGCATCGGCGTCTCGTAGGGGTCCTCGCCCGTGATCTGGGCGTACATGTCGAAGAGGTTCCCGTACTTGGCCTCGATGGCCGGACGGCCCAGCCGCTCCATCGCGTCCCCGAAGTCGAGGTACACGCCCAGGCCACCCGGCCCCACGCCGCGGCCCTCGTCGCAGACGTTCTTGGCCTGACGGGAGGCGATGTCGCGGGGGACGAGGTTGCCGAACGCAGGGTAGATCCGCTCCAGGTAGTAGTCGCGGTCCTCCTCCGGGATCTCCCGCGGGTCGCGGTCGTCGCCGCGCTCCTTGGGCACCCACACGCGCCCGTCGTTGCGGAGTGACTCACTCATCAGCGTGAGCTTGGATTGGTAGTCGCCCTTGACCGGGATGCAGGTGGGGTGGATCTGGGTGTAGCAGGGGTTGGCGAACAGGGCGCCCTTCTTGTGCGCCCGCCAGATGGCGGTCGCGTTGGAGCCCTTGGCGTTCGTCGAGAGGTAGAAGACGTTGCCGTAGCCGCCGGTGGCGAGGACGACGGCGTCGGCGAAGTGCGTGCTGATCTCGCCGGTCACCAGGTCCCGCGCGACGATGCCGCGGGCGCGGCCGTCGACGACGATCAGGTCCAGCATCTCGGTGCGCGCGTGCTGCTCGACGTTGCCGGCCGCGATCTGCCGCTCGAGGGCCTGGTAGGCCCCGTAGAGCAGCTGCTGGCCCGTCTGCCCGCGGGCGTAGAAGGTGCGCGAGACCTGGGCGCCGCCGAAGGACCGGTTGTCGAGCAGACCGCCGTACTCGCGGGCGAAGGGAACCCCCTGGGCCACGCACTGGTCGATGATGTTGACGCTGACCTCGGCCAGCCGGTGGACGTTGTTCTCCCGCGACCGGAAGTCGCCGCCCTTGACCGTGTCGTAGAACAGCCGGTGCACGCTGTCACCGTCGTTGCGGTAGTTCTTCGCGGCGTTGATGCCGCCCTGCGCGGCGACGCTGTGCGCCCGGCGCGGGCTGTCCTGGTACCAGAACGACTTGACCTTGTAGCCCTGCTCACCCAGGGAGGCGGCGGCCGAGCCGCCGGCCAGGCCGGTACCGACGACGATCACGTTCAGCTTGCGACGGTTGGCCGGGTTGACCAGCCGGGCCCGGAAGCGGCGGGTGCTCCAGCGTTCGCCGATGGGGACGTCGGTCGGGGCCTTGGTGTCGGCGATGGGATCGCCTTCGGTGAAGAGTTCGAGAGGCATGGTGCGCAGTCCCTGTCCTTAGTCCACGAGCCCGAAGAGAACGCTGAACGGCACGAGCAGGAATGCTGCGATCAGTGCCGTCGAGAAGACGGTGGCGAAGGCGTTGACCGTCCGCTCCCGCCGCTTGTTGCTCTGGCCCAGCGTCTGCGTGGCGCTCCAGATCCCGTGCCGCAGGTGCATGCCGAGCAGGACCAGGGCGAGGACGTAGAACGCGGTCACGAAGGGGTTGGAGAAGCCGGCGACCAGGCGGTCGTAGGGCGTCGTCCCAGTTCCGGCCGGGTTCGCCACACCGACCGTGAGGTCGAGGATGTGGTAGACGATGAACAGCCCGACGATCACTCCGCCCCACCGCATGGTCCGGGACGCGTAGCTCTGCGCCACTGCCTTCTTGGTGACGTAGCCCTGCGGCCGGGCGTGCTTGGCCTGCCGCCAGAGCGAGACCGCCGCCCAGAAGTGCGCGACCACGGCGACCAGCAGGACGATGCGGACGATGGTCAGCACGGTCTGGTGCGGAACGGCCGGATCGCCGACGGTCCGGATCCACTCCGAGTAGGAGTTGAACGCCTCGCGGCCCGCGAAGACCTTGAGGTTCCCGACCACGTGGGCGACCAGGTACAGCAGCATCACGATGCCGCTGACCGCCATGACGACCTTCTTGAAGACCGAGTTGGTCTTCGCTGCCTTCGGGGACCTGCGCTGGCCCGCCTGCGTCACCGTTACCACAGGGTCAAAGCTAGATCGCAGGCGTCGTTACGGCCATGTCGACACGGGTGACACAGCTCTCGTAAGGGTTCACTAACCGCAGGTGAGAAGACGGCCGGGAGGGGCGCGCCGCACGTGTGTGGGCCTACCGGCATCGGGGGTAGGTCCGCGGACGGCAGCACCGCAGACACCGGTGGCTGCCTCGATCCAAGCTCCGAGGAGACACAGTGGCCCTGGAAGGCGCGCGCGCCCGCTCAGAACCTGCCGGCGAGCCGGAGGACGAGGAGCAGGAGGACGGGTACCGCGCTGGTGTCGGTGCCGACCCTGAGCGGGACCCCGGCGTGGCCGAGCAGCCGGTCGAGGAGGCCGTGGTCCGGGCGATCGACGAGGGTCGACGGCGGATCTCGCGGAGGACCTCGGCTCTGCTCGCCACCGGCGTGCTGGGCGGCATCGACGTGGGCACCGGGGTGCTCGCCCTGCTGTTCGTCGAGCATGAGACGGGCAGCGTCATCCTGGCCGGCCTGGCCTTCAGCATCGGCTTCGTCGCTCTGACGCTGGCCCGCAGCGAGCTCTTCACCGAGGACTTCCTCGTCCCGGTCACGACCGTCATCGCCCGGCAGGCGCGAGCGCGGATGCTGCTGCGGCTGTGGATCGGCACCCTGGTCGCCAACCTCGTCGGCGGCTGGATCTTCACGTGGCTGATCATCCGGGGCTTCCCGCAGTGGGGGGAGACGGCGATCAAGGCCGGGGCGCACTACGTGGACCTGGGCCTGGGGCTGAAGGCGTTCTCGCTGGCGGTGATCGGCGGTGCCGTCATCACGCTGATGACCTGGATGCAGCACACCACGACCTCCGACGTCGTGCGGCTGATCCCGGCGATCACCGGGGGCTTCCTCCTCGCCGGCGCCCAGCTCAACCACGCGGTCGTCAATTCGCTGCTGATGTTCTCGGCCCTGCACACCGGCCACGCGCCGTTCGGATACCTCCAGTGGGCGCAGACCGCCGCTCTGGCCGCCGCGGGCAACATCGTGGGCGGGCTCCTGCTCGTCACCGTGCTCCGGATCCTGCAGTCGCCGCACACCATCAAGCAGGAACGCGCGCGGCCGGCTCTCGGGGTGCCCATGGGGGACAACCGGCGCGTCGACGACGGCCCGGGGGGCCGCTGAGCCCGCTGGCGCTCGCACGGAGCGTCGGGCGTCGCCGACGGGTCGTGAGAGACGGATGAGACGTATGGCCCCGGGGCTCCCGCCTGAGGGGCGCGCCTGCACGGCGGGGACTGCCGGCCTGGCCATGCTGGCCCGGTGATTCAGATCGACGGGCTGACCAAGGCCTACCGGTCCCGCGTCGCGGTCGACGACCTCACCGTCACGGTGGAGCCCGGCTGCGTGACCGGCTTCCTGGGTCCCGACGGGTCGGGCAAGACCACCACGATGCGCTGCATCCTGGGCTTGACCCGGCCGACGTCGGGGACGGCGACGGTGCTGGGACGGCCGTTCCGGGAACTCCCGCACCCCATGCGCCGGGTCGGGGCGCTCCTCGGCCCGTGGGCGTGGCACCCGGGCCGCACCGCCTCCGCCCACCTCCGGGTGCTGGCGCGGAGCAACGAGATCCCGCTGCGCCGGGTCGACGAGGTGATCGACCTCACAGGACTCGGCGCCGTCGCCTCCGAGCGGGTGCGGGGCTTCTCGCCGGGCATGGCGCAGCGACTCGGCCTGGCCGCCGCGCTGCTCGGGGACCCCGACGTCCTCCTGCTGGACGAGCCCTTCGACGGACTCGAGCCAGAGGGCGTCCGGTGGATGCGCGAGCTGCTGCGCGACCTGGCCGACGAGGGGCGCACCGTGCTGGTGTCCAGCCGCCGCATGAGCGAGATGGAGGACACCGCCGACCACCTCGTCGCTCTCGCGGGTGGACGGCTGCTGGCCGACGTCCCGATGGCCGACCTGCTCGGCCGGCACGCCGCCGTCCGGGTGCGCAGCCCGCAGGCCTCGTTGCTGGCCCGCGCCCTCGAGCGCGCCGGCGCCGGCGTCGACTACGACCACGACGGGGCGCTGTGGGTGGAGGGGCTCGACGTCGTCGAGGTGGGTGACGTGGCCTACCTGTCCGGACTCCGCGTGCACGAGCTGACCCAGATCACCGCGTCGCTGGAGTCGGCGTACATGGCGCTGACCGCGGACGAGCTGGAGTACTCGGGAGCCGCCCGGTGAGGCGGAAGGTGTCGTTCCGCGCCGTGCTGCGGAGCGAGTCGAGCAAGCTGCGGTCCCTCCGCGCCACCTGGTGGTGCACCGCCGGCTACCTCGCGCTGGTCGGCGGCGTGGGCTGGCTGGCGGCCGCGGGTACCGACACCGCGCCGGACTCGCAGGCCGCGGTGAGCGCGGCGTCGACCGGCTTCGGCGTCGGCCAGTCCGTGCTCGTCGTCCTCGGCGCCCTGGCCGTCACCTCCGACCTCGCCTCGGGGATGTCCGTGGCATCGCTGACCGCCGTTCCGCGGCGCACTCGCCTGCTCGTGGCCAAGACGGTCGTCGTGGGCGCGTGGTGCGCCCTACTGGCGCTCGTCCTCGTCCCCGTCTGCGCGCTCGTGGCACGGACGTCGACCGCCGTGCCCGGCGGCGTCGCGGTGCTCGAGCCGGCGGTCCTCCGGTCCCTGGGGCTCCAGGTGGGCGCGGCCGCCCTCACCGGGGTGCTGGCCGTCGGGTTGGGCGCCGTCCTGCTCTCGAGCGCCCGCGCCATCGCGGCCGGACTGGTCCTCGTCGTGCTGCCGCCGGCCCTATCGCTGGCCGGGGGGACATGGCCGGAACGGTTGTCGCAGGCCCTGCCCGCACTGCACGCAGACGGCGACGCCCTCCTGGCGACCACGGCCACCTGGCAGGTGGGCATCTGCGTCATCGCGGTCTGGGCCGTCGGCGCGTGGGTGCTGGGGGCGATCGTGCTGGAGCGCCGTGACGCCTAGCGGCCCTGGGCCGCCCGGCGGATGGCGGTGACGTAGCGGTCGGTGGCCGCGCGCTGGAGCAGCAGGCTGAGCGGTCCGGCCAGCCGTGCGGCGGGTGAGGCGAGCCGGAAGAAGACGAGGATCTCGTAGACCACGTCGCCCGTGGGGGTGAGCCGGACCAGAAAGCACTCCTCCCCGGTCTCCGGGTGCCCGGGGAGCGTGCCGTAGGCGAAACCGCGCTCGTCCCCCTCGGTCCGGGCCCACACCACCCGGCACGGGATGTCGTAGCCGAACCGCGGCAGCCCCGCGGTCAGGACGACGACCGTCCCTGGCGTGCCTGCGGAACCGCTCGCCCGCACGCGCAGACCGGCACCGCGCTGCGCTCGCCAGTCGAGGACCGCGGCCGAAGCCCGCTCGAACGCCGCCCGGCCCGATCCCACGACCGCGGAGCGCCCGGTTCGTCGGTAGCCGGGGGGAGCGGTGCCCGCCCGGGCCGATCCGACGTCCGGGTAGGTGAAGGGCGCGTCGGCCAGTTCCCTCAGGTGGGGCGCGCGCAGCAGCCCCATCAGCGGAGGACGGTCGTCGGTGCCGCGGTGGCTGTCACCCGGGCAGTCTGCGCTCGGCGGGTCCGGGGCGCCGTCGGGACGCCGTCCCCGGCGGGCCGTCCGGAACCGGCTAGGTTGGCCACACTGTGCTGCCCGCCGTCACCGCCACCCGTTACGTCACCCCGCTGCGCGAAGGTGGCTCGCTCCCCGGGCTCATGGAGGCCGACGACCTCGGCACCTACGTGGTCAAGTGGCGGGCTGCGGGGCAGGGCGTGAACGTGCTCGTCGCGGAGGTGGTCTGCGCTGAGCTGGCCCGCGCGCTGGAACTGCCCGTGCCCGCCCTGGTCCGCGTGGACGTGGCGCCCGAGCTCGCGATCGGCGAGCCCGACGTGGAGGTGCAGGAGCTGCTGCGCCGTTCTGCCGGGGTGAACCTCGGCCTGGATTACCTGCCCGGCGCACTCGACTTCGAGGCCGGGGCGGACGGCGTGGACCCCGCGCTCGCCGGGGCCGTGCTCTGGTTCGACGCCCTCGTGGGCAACGTCGACCGGTCCTGGCGCAACCCCAACATGCTCTTCTGGCACGGCCGGCTGCACCTGATCGACCACGGTGCGGCGCTGACGTTCCACCACAACTGGCCTGGCGCCGCGGCGGCCGTGCGGCGGCCCTACGACGCGGCGGAACACGCCCTGATCGAGTGCGAGCCGGACGTGCCGGCCGCGGACGCCACCCTGGCGCAGCGCGTGACCCGCCCGCTGCTCGAGGACGTGGTGGCACTGGTGCCCGAGGACTGGCTGCCCGAGGGCGCGGCGGGGGAGACCCGCGAGCGCTACGTCGCCCAAGTGCTCGCCCGGCTGGCCGCGAGGGATGCCTGGTTGCCCGGTCTCGTCTCCGCGGCCCGGAGCGGGGCGGCCGGGCGCCGCCGGGCGCCGCGCGGGGAGAACCGGCCCCCGTGGCTGGGCCCGGCGCCTCCCGAAGGAGTGACCCAGCGATGAGCGACAGCAGGGCCAAGGACACCTTCGAGTACGCGGTGCTGCGCGTCGTCCCGCGCGTCGAGCGAGGCGAGATGCTCAACGCCGGGGTCCTCGTCTACTGCCGCCAGCGGGACTACCTCGGGTCCCGCGTGCACCTCGACGTACAGCGACTGCACGCACTGGACCCGACGGCGGACGCCGGCGCGATCGAGCGTGCGCTACGGGCCGCTGGCGACGTCTGCGCGGCCGACCCCGCCGCGGGCGCGGCCGGGCGCGAGGCGCTGGGCTCGCGGTTCCGGTGGCTCACGGCGCCGCGGAGCACCGTCGTCCAGCCCGGAGCTGTGCACACCGGCCTGACGGAGGATCCCGACGCGGAGGCCGACCGGCTGCTCCGCCTGCTGGTCCTTCCGGTGACCCTGTGACAGCTGGGTACAGCGGCTGCAACTAAGCGAGCAGAAGTTCGTCGATGCGCCGAGCGAGCTGGAGGTCGAGGTCGCTGACCCCGCCGGCCGAGTGACTGACCAGGGTCAGGTGCAGGGTCCGGTAGCGCAGGTCGACGTCGGGATGGTGGTCCATCTCCTCGG
>JALYMS010000235.1 GCA_030773535.1 Actinomycetota bacterium
CGGCGTCCCCGGACCGCGGTCGTCCGATCAGCGGGGACGACCTCCGCGCGGTGGTCGAGGGCTGTTCACACGATCCGCACGCCGTGCTCGGCGCCCACGAGGCGGCCGGTGGCTGGGTGGTGCGGACGCTGCAGCCCGACGCCGTCACCGTCGCCGTCCTCGACCAGGACGGAACGCGCTACGAGGCGCGCCAGCTGCACGGAGGCGGGATCTACGAGGCGTCCCTGCCCGCGCAGCCGGGGGACTACCGCATCGAGGTCACCTACGGGGACGGGGCGGGCGGGACGACGGCGCACACCGTCGACGACCCGTACCGGTGGCTGCCGACGCTGGGCGACCTGGACCAGCACCTGATCCGTGAGGGCCGGCACGAGCGGCTCTGGGACGTGCTCGGTGCCCACGTCCGTCGCTACGAGACCCCGCGGGGCACCGTCGAAGGCGTCTCCTTCGCCGTGTGGGCGCCGAACGCCCAGGGCGTCAAGGTGACCGGCGACTTCGACTACTGGGCGGCGCGGGCCTATCCGATGCGCTCCCTGGGGTCCTCCGGGGTCTGGGAGATCTTCGTGCCCGGCGTCCAGGTGGGCAGCCGGTACCGCTATCACGTGCTCGGGGCCGACGGCACCTGGCGGGAGAAGTCAGATCCGCTGGCCTTCGCCACCGAGGTTCCGCCCCTGAACGCCTCCGTGGTGACGGAGTCGGCCTACACCTGGAGCGACGACAGCTGGCTCACCGAGCGGGCGGCGGGCAACTGGCACGAGCGGCCGATGAGCGTCTACGAGGTCCACATCGGATCCTGGCGGCAGGGACTGTCCTACCGCGAGCTGGCCGACGAACTCGTCGACTACGTCGTCGCGGCCGGCTTCACCCATCTGGAGCTCATGCCGGTCGCGGAGCACCCGTTCGGCGGCTCGTGGGGCTACCAGGTCACCTCCTACTACGCGCCGACCGCCCGGTACGGGAGCCCCGACGACTTCCGCTACCTGGTGGACCGGGCCCACCAGGCCGGGATCGGGGTTCTCGTGGACTGGGTGCCGGCGCACTTCCCCAAGGACGAATGGGCGCTGGCCCGCTTCGACGGCACGCCGCTCTACGAGCACGCCGACCCGCGCCGCGGCGAGCAGCTGGACTGGGGCACCTACGTGTTCGACTTCGGTCGCTCGGAGGTACGGAACTTCCTCGTCGCCAACGCCCTGTACTGGTGCAAGGAGTTCCACGTCGACGGCGTCCGGGTCGACGCCGTCGCCTCGATGCTCTACCTGGACTACTCGCGCACGGACTGGGCGCCCAACAAGTACGGCGGCCGGGAGAACCTCGAGGCGGTAGCGTTCCTGCAGGAGATGAACGCGACGGTCTACCGAGAGGTGCCGGGCGTCGTCACCATCGCCGAGGAGTCGACCTCGTGGCCGGGGGTCACCCGCCCGACGCATCTCGGGGGCCTGGGCTTCGGCTTCAAGTGGAACATGGGCTGGATGCACGACTCGCTGGACTACGTCGAGCGCCAGCCGGTGCACCGCAGCTACCACCACGGGCAGCTGACGTTCTCCATGATGTACGCCTACTCGGAGAACTTCGTTCTGCCGATCAGCCACGACGAGGTGGTCTACGGCAAGGGCTCGATGCTGCGGAAGATGCCGGGCGACCGCTGGCAGCAGCTGGCCAACCTCCGGGCCTACCTGGCCTACATGTGGGCCCACCCGGGCAAGCAGCTGCTGTTCATGGGCTCGGAGTTCGCCCAGGACAGCGAATGGGCGGAGAGCCGTTCACTGGACTGGTGGCACCTCGACGACCCCGCTCACCGCGGCGTCCTCGAGCTGGTGACCGACCTCAACGCCCGCTACAAGGAGCTCGACGCACTCTGGTCGCTGGACGTCGACCCGCGAGGCTTCCAGTGGATCGACGCGAACGACGCATCGGGCAACGTGCTGTCCTTCCTGCGGTACGGAGCCCCCGCGAAGGCCGCGGTGGACGCGGACGGCAGTGCGGCTCCGGGAACGGACGACGAGGTCGCGCCGGCGGGGTCGGCGCTGGCCTGCGTGGTCAACTTCGCCGGCGCGCCGCACCTCGGGTACCGGATCGGCTTGCCGCGCGGGGGCCACTGGCGGGAGGTGCTCAACACCGACGCCGAGGGCTACGGCGGCTCGGGGGTCGGCAACCTCGGGGGCATCGAGGCGGTCGAGGAGCCCTGGCACGGGCAGCCGTTCTCCGCGGTCGTGGCCGCTCCCCCGCTGGGCACGGTCTGGTTCGTGCACGAGGGCTGACACCGGTCGATGACCGGGGCGGGTTTGGGTGTGCCGCGGCGCGGCGATGCACCAGGGATGCGACATTCCCGTGCCACCCGGGTGGCACTCGCTCCGGCTGCTCTCGCCGCCCTGCTCACCCTGAGCGGGTGCGTCTCGGTCGTGGTCGGTCGCCCGAGCGCCCTCGATCCCCCCGTCCGTCCGGCCGGCGGCGAGGTCACGATCGTCGGAGCCGTGCCGGGCGGTGTGGACGACCTCGCCCGCGACGCCATCGCCGACCTGGAGTCCTACTGGGCCGACCGTTTTCCGGAGGTCTTCGCTCAGGAGTTCCAGCCGCTCCAGGGCGGATACTTCAGCGTCGACCCCGGGAACGCCGATCCGTCGAACTACCCGCAGGGCGTCGGCTGCGGCGCCGACCCGCTCGAGGCGGAGAACAACGCCTACTACTGCCAGAGCAACCAGGCGGCCAACTCCGACGCCATCACCTACGACCGCGCCTTCCTCGCCGAACTCGCCGAGGACTACGGGCGCTTCATCCCCGCGCTGGTCATGGCCCACGAGTTCGGGCACGCGGTCCAGGGTCGGGTCGGCTATCCACCGGCCTCGATCGCCACGGAGACCCAGGCGGACTGCCTGGCGGGTGCCTGGACCGCGTGGGTGGCCGCCGGTGACGCCGAGCACACCCAGATCCGAGCCCCGGAGCTCGATGACCTGCTGCGGGGATACCTGCTCCTGCGTGATCCGGTCGGCACCGGCACGACCGCCGAGACGGCCCACGGGTCCTACTTCGACCGGGTGTCGGGCTTCCAGGAAGGTTTCGACAGCGGCCCCGAGGCCTGCCGGGACAACTTCGGGCCCGAGCGGGTGTACACGCAGGGCGAGTTCTCCAACGAAGACGTCTCGACCGGCGGGAACGCCCCGTACGAGGAGCTCGTGGGGATCATGGACAGGTCCCTGCCCGCTGTCTGGGACGAGGCGTTCCGCGAGGTCTTCTCCGAGCGGTTCTCCGCCCCCGACATCGAGCCCTTCCGTGGCCGCGCCCCCGACTGCGCCGGCGAGGACCGCGACCTCGTCTACTGCGGCGAGGACCAGGTGGTCGGCTACGACGAGGCCGACCTGGCTCCCCGCGCGTACGACCTCGGCGACTTCGCCGTGGCCACCGCCGTCGCCGTCCCCTACGGCCTGGCCGCCCGGGACCAGCTGGGTCTGTCCACCGACGACCCCGCGGCCCTGCGGTCGGCCGTGTGCCTCTCCGGCTGGTACGCGGCGAAGGTCTACAACGGGCAGGCCGGCGAACGGGTGCAGATATCGCCCGGCGACGTGGACGAGAGCGTGCAGTTCCTGCTCACGTACGGCAACGACCCCGACGTGCTGCCCGCTGCGGGCCTCAGCGGCTTCCAGCTCGTGGACCTGTTCCGCAACGGGTTCGTCCGGGGCCTCCGGGCGTGCGACGTCGGCGCGTGAGGCCGGTCAGAACAGCGCGGCCATGAGCTGCCGGCGCGCCGCGACCACCCTCGGGTCGTCGTCGCCGACGACGGCGAAGAGCTCGACCAGGTGCTTGCGCGCGGAGTCGCGGTCCTCCCCGGTCGAGCGGCGGACGACGTCGAGCAGGCGGTCGAACGCCCCCGCGACGTCGCCGGTGCCGAGCAGGAAGTCCGCGGCGCGGGTCTGCGCGGCGACGTCGCCGGGGGCGGCGTCGGCCCTGTCCAGCGCGTCCGACCCGGCTTCCTCCGCCCGGCGGAAGAGCTGGACCTGGCGCAGCGCCAGCCCCGCCTCGGGGTGGTCGGGATCGGCGTCCAGGATCGCGCGGTACGCCGCCTCCGCCGCCGCCAGGTCACCGCGGTCGAGGGCCTCCTCGGCAGCGTCCAGCCGGGGGTCCTCGGCGGCTCCGGCGTCCTCCGGCGCGTCCCCCGGGACGGCGCCGCCCGTCGTCGCGTTCACCAACTCGGCGACGAACTGCCGAGCCTGCTCCTCCGGTATGGCGCCGGTGAACTCGGCGACGAGCTGGCCCTGCCACACCGCCTTCACCGCGGGAATGCCCTGGACCCGCAGGCCCTGGGCCAGTGCCGGGTTGGCGTCCACGTCCACCTTGGCCAGCACCCAGGAGCCGCCGCCTTCGGCGGCCAGGCGCTCCAGCACCGGGGAGAGCTGCTTGCACGGCCCGCACCACTCCGCCCACAGGTCGAGGACCACCGGCACCTGGAACGACCGGTCCAGCACCTCGGCCTGGAAGGTCGCCTCGGTGACGTCGACCACGGCCGATCCCGGCACCCCCGCCGGGGCTGCGGCGCTCGGCGGTGGCGCGGACTGTGCCCGCGCGGCCGCCTCGGAGCGGGCCTTCACGGCCGCGAGGTCCACCGCGCCGGCCATCGCGGCGGCCATCTGGGCCTGCGCCCGCGGGTCAGGACGTCCAGGACGAGTCGGCTGCATGGCAGAGATTGTCCCACCGCGCCGGACGCAGGCTGGGGACGGCTCCTGGCCGCGGTTGGAGCGCGGCGCGCGACAGTGTGCTCAGAAGCGGGCGGGTTCGGTGTAGCCGCCCCACTCGGCGCGGAGGGCCCCGCAGATCTCCCCGAGGGTCGCCTCCGCGCGTACGGCGTCGAGCATCGCCGGGATCATGTTCGCCTCGGTCCGGCCCACCTCGACCATCCGGGCGACGGCCGCCCGGGCGGCCTCGTCGTCCCGGGTCTGCCGGCGGACGGCCAGCTCGGCCTTCTGGTCGATCTCGACCTGGTGACTCACCCGCAGGATGTCGAGCTCGTCGTGCGCCTCGACCGACCCGACCAGGGTGTTGACCCCGACGACCTTCTTGTCGCCCTTCTCCAGGGCCCGCTGGTAGACGAACGCCGCCTCGGCGATCTCCCCGGTGAACCAGCCGTCTTCGATGCCGCGCAGGATGCCGGCGGTCATCGTCCCGTCGCTGCTCATGTCCTTGATGCGGGCGAAGATCTCCTCGGCCTGCCGCTCGATGTCGTCGGTGAGGGCCTCGACGTACCACGAGCCGCCCAGCGGGTCGGCCACGTTCATGACGCCAGTCTCCTCCATGAGCACCTGCTGGGTGCGCAAGGCGATCTGCGCGGCCTTCGCGCTCGGCAGCGCGAGGACCTCGTCGAGGGCGTTGGTGTGCAGTGACTGCGTGCCGCCGAGGACGGCGGCGAGGGCCTCGATCGCCGTCCGGGTGATGTTGTTGTCCGGCTGCTGGGCAGTCAGCGAGACCCCGGCGGTCTGGGTGTGGAAGCGCAACTGCTGGGCCTTCTCGGTCTTCGCGCCGTAGACGTCGCGCAGCCAGCGGGCCCAGATCCGGCGCGCCGCCCGGAACTTGGCGATCTCCTCGAAGAAGTCGACGTGCGCGTCGAAGAAGAAGGACAGGCCGGGTGCGAACTGCTCGATGTCCAGGCCGCGGGACAGACCCAGCTCGACGTAGGCGAAGCCGTCGGCCAGCGTGTAGGCCAGCTCCTGGGCGGCGGTCGAGCCGGCTTCCCGGATGTGGTAGCCCGAGACCGAGATCGGCTTGTAGGCCGGGATCTTCTCGGCGCAGTACTCCATGAGGTCGCCGATCAGGCGCAGGTGCGGCTCGGGCGCGAACAGCCACTCCTTCTGCGCGATGTACTCCTTGAAGATGTCGGTCTGCAGGGTCCCGTTGAGCACGCCGACGTCGACGCCCTGGCGCTCGGCGGCCACGAGGTACATGCAGAACACGGGGACGGCGGGGCCGCTGATCGTCATCGACGTGGTGGTGTCCCCGAGCGGGATGCCGTCGAAGAGCGCGTCCATGTCGGTGGCCGTGTCGATCGCTACGCCGCAGTGCCCGACCTCGCCGAGGGACCGCGGGTCGTCGGAGTCGTATCCCATGAGGGTCGGCATGTCGAAGGCGACGGACAGACCACCGCCGCCCTCGGCCAGGATCATGCGGTAGCGCCCGTTGGTCTGCTGGGCGTTCCCGAACCCGGCGAACTGCCGGATGGTCCAAGCCCGGCCGCGGTAGCCGGTCGAGTGCAGGCCCCGGGTGAACGGGAACTCACCCGGGTAGCCGATCCGCTCGAAGCCGGGGACTCCAGCCTCGTCGGACGGGCCGTAGACGGGTTGAACCTCGACGCCCGAGAGCGTGGTGAAGTCCGCGTCGCGCACCTTGCCCGCGGCGAGGGCCGCGTCGTACCGCTGCTGCCACCGCTGCCGTGCGTCGTCGCCCATGCAGGGATGGTAGGACGTCCAACTATCTTTCGTCGATGCTCGGCGCGGGCCCCTTCCCGGTGGCGGCGGATCCCGCGACGTCCCCCGCCCCGAGCCGCACCCGCCGCAGGATGTCGAACAACGTGGACAGCTCGTCGGGCGGCACGTCCGGCAGCGCGAAGTCCATGCCGGTGAGCGCAGCCGTGGCCTGCTCGACCACCGCTCGGCCGGCGCCGGTGATGCCGGCCAGAACCCCACGCCCGTCGGCGGGGTTCGGACGCCGACGCACGTAGCCGGCGGCGGTCAGCCGGTCGATGGCGTTCGTGACGCTGGTCGGGTGCACCATCAGCCGGCTGCCGATGACCTTCAGCGGGAGCTCGCCGGTGCGGCTGAAGGTGAGCAGCACGAGCACCTCGTAGCGGGCGAACGTCAGGTCGTGCGGCCGGAGCGCCTCGTCGAACCGGGCCAGCAGGATCTGCTGCACCCGGAAGATCGAGGTGGCCGCCCGCATCGCCGCCGCGGGGCCGAAGTGCTGCTCCCAGGTCTGCCCGGCGCGCTCGATGGGGTCGAACGGCAGCCCTAGAGGTCGGACCATGCCGGCGACGCTACCGGGCGCCGACCCACCGCCTTCCCCGCCGAAGACCGCCGCCATACGCATGCCGGCACTGTCGGGCCCCGACATGACCACCCTCGTGCGCATCGCGGTGGCGGTCGCGTCCTGGAACGACCTGTGGACGAGTGCCACGGCGACG